>CAZTSS010000077.1:204-3448 GCA_964616765.1 uncultured Candidatus Saccharibacteria bacterium | reverse complement strand
AAATACAATTTTGCCGGTCGACTTGTGGATACGCCTGATTCTGACTATCTGGCGGTAATTTCTGCTAATCTTGCGGGCGACAAGACAAACTTATTCGTCCGACGGGAGATTACCTCAAACATTACTAATGTGGCGGGAAAGTGGAATAGAGAAGTTAGGGTTAAGTACACTTACGGACCGGCAGAAGGCGAGTACGCGCTGTTTGCCACCACCTACAAGGACTATCTACGAGTTTATGTACCAAAAGGCTCTGTATTACTTAGCGTGGAAGGTTCGGACAATGACGACACTGGCAGTGCCGATGAGCTGACCAAAACGGCTTTGCACGGCTACATAACTCTAGCCCCCGGCGCTACTAAAGAAATCGTGTTTAAGTACACTTTGCCGGACGGCGTGGTTAAGGGTGCGGACTACAAGCTGTATATTCAAAAACAGGCCGGGCAGTTAAAGGAAAAGTACAACATCGGTGTCAACGGCAAGCAGTCGACGATTGAAACCGACACCGATTACAAATTTACCGCCAAATTGTAGTTCTGCTAAAATTAAATGATGGATAGGAGATTAAGCGTTGAGTGTTTGGTGTTAAAGAACTTTAACTACAAGGATGCGGACAAGCAGTACACGCTATTTTCCTCGGAGTTTGGCAAGTTTACCGCGGTGGCAAAAGGAGTCAGGAGGATTAATTCCAAAAGGTTAGGAAGCCTGGATACCTTAAACCGCGTCCAAATCAGCTTCTCCGAGTCGACAAAGGGAATTAAAATCATCCATCAGGCGCAGGTGATAGAGTCGCACAAAGACCTTAAAAAAGCCATGTCCGGCATAGCAAAAGGTCTGTATATGGCGGAGCTGGTGCATCGGTTCTTTCATCACGACACCTATCAGCACGAGTCGGCGCCGGAGGTTTACGCGCTTATTACAAAGTCGCTCGCCAGTTTAAACAGATTTTACGCCAAATATCCGGAAGGCAAATTTAATTTTGTGCCCGTGCGATTGATGAATCTGTTTGAGGCGCGGTTGATGCGGATTTTAGGTTACGAAATGAGCTTGGATAACTTTTTGTTAAGTCAGCTGGAGTTGACAAGTGTTGAGGTTGACTATTTGCGGACTTTAAAAGGCGGACGGGGTTTTGAGGATTTGAATTTGCTAAAGTCGGGTTATAAATCCGGCGACGCGGTAATCAAGGAATATGTTTCCGAGGTTTTGGACGAGCGGATTTACTCTGCCAGGCTTTTTTAAAACTCTTTTATCCCCATAGGTTCTTTTCTGTTGATTCCAATTTTGTCAAAGTCACGATCGTACGAAATTACCGTCCACTCCTTTGCTTGAATTTGTGGGATTGATGCGATTAAGGCATCGATAAATTTCACATTTTTTTCTGCATATATTTTTAACGCTACTTTGAAATCATAATCCTCCACAAACTTGATATTTCCCGTATTGAAGATTGAGCCAGTCCTTTTATTATTAAATCCTTGGGGGCTTTGTAATAAGAGGCTAGTGTCCAAGCTACCTCTGCCACAACTAAATTTCCAGTATAAAAGGCCGTTCCTGAACCTTTATTTCTTATTTTTGTTAGTAAACCGACGCATTCATCAAAAATTTGGGGATTTTCCTTAGCCAAAACGCGCAAAAATATATTGGAATCAATAAAATACATCACCCTAAAACCTTTCGTAGGTCTTTTCCATAGCCTCTCTGGCTTTTAGGGCATTTTTTCCTTTGGGGACTTTAATGGATCCGGCTAGATCCAAAATATCTACAGCTTTAGAAATTTTTACCTCGTTATTTATGTTTGTTATTAGAACCCTACTATCAGGAGAAAGGTTTAATTTATCCCTTATAGGCTTAGGGATGGTAATCTGACCTTTTTGGGTAATTGGCATGGCGTATTCCATGGTGGCAGTATAGGTAATACTTGGGCGCTTGTCAATACCCAGAGGTTATGTATTACTTTCGGGAATCGTAATACAAGGTTTACTGTTTTGGTGTTTCTTGGTTATAGATTCGAGCATAAATATTTTTTTGCACGATAGTAAGAAGTCTGCTAAGCTTTCCTTGTTCGACGATGAGCGTTTTGGCAAAGCGGGAGTCGGACAAGGTTACTCAAATACTCAAGGCGTCCCCCGCCTTGGCGGGGGAAAGTAGGGTGGAACCGCGCGGGCTATTGGCCTCCGTCCCTAAAGTCGTACAAAGATTTTAGGTTGCGGAAACGCAAAAAGGAGGAGATATGTCTCAAATGGAAGAAGTCCAAAAAGTTAACCAAGTCCAGCAGGATCAGACAAGTCAAAAGAGTCAAAAAGTTCAGCCCGTCAGCCAAAAAAGCCAGGAGTCAAAACAGCAAAAATTGATTTCCTTATGTAAAAGACGGGGGTTTGTGTTCCCCGGGTCAGAAATTTACGGCGGACTTGCTAATACCTACGATTTTGGACCTTTGGGGGTGGAAATGCTCCGCAATATTGTGGACAGTTGGTGGAAGTTTTTTGTGACGGGACGGGAAAATATTTTTGGATTGGATACCAGCATTTTAATGTCGCCCAAAGTTTGGGAAGCCTCCGGCCATACCCAAAGCTTTACTAACGACATGATCGACTGCAAGGAATGCAAGTATCGAACCCGTGCCGATCATGTTATTGAGGATTATTACGAATCTATAGGGAAGGGCGACAAAGTCGAGGGTTTGCCTGGTCAGGAGCTGGATAAAATTTTGGCCGACAACAAGATAAAATGTCCCAAGTGTGGTAAGAGTAACTGGACACCCGTGCGCAAATTCAATCAGCTGTTTGAAACAACCGTGGGAATAATTACCGAATCTTCTTCCTTGGCGTACTTAAGAGGAGAAATTGCCCAAGGTATGTTTGTCAATTTTAGAAATGTTTTGGACACCATGAGACCAAAGCTCCCGTTTGGCATCGCGCAGGCGGGTAAGGCGTTTAGAAACGAGATCACCTTAGGCAACTTTATTTTTAGGACTCTGGAGTTTAATTTGGCGGAGTTTGAATATTTCTTTGATCCAAAAACTTCCTGGCAGGAGCATTTTGACTATTGGAAGAGGGAAATGGAGGTTTGGATAGCCTTGCTTGGGGTAGAAAAATCCCATCTAAGATGGCGTGCCCATACCGATGCCGAGCGGGCGCATTATTCCACGCCTACAGAGGATTTAGATTATGACTTTCCTTTTGGTTACAAGGAAATGTTTGGTTTAGCCTATCGAACCGATTACGATTTGAGAAACCATACGGAAAAA
>CAZTSS010000077.1:0-194 GCA_964616765.1 uncultured Candidatus Saccharibacteria bacterium | reverse complement strand
AGCCCAGGAAAAATTTATTTCCCATGTGGTTGAGCCGACATTCGGGTTGAATCGGGTGTTTTTATGTCTACTTTCAGAGGCTTATACGGAAGACGCTGATGGTCGGGTGTATCTTAAGTTGGACAAGAAAATTGCGCCGTATCAGGTGGCGGTGTTCCCATTGGTGGCTAATAAACCAGAGTTGGTGGCTAAAG
>CAZTSS010000076.1:0-3459 GCA_964616765.1 uncultured Candidatus Saccharibacteria bacterium | reverse complement strand
TAACAATGTCAAATTGACAAAAAACACCTGATTGTTCATTTAAAAAAGAGTCAAACCGAGACATTTTGTTTTGCGCCATCTATAGATAAAAAGGAATCATTACGCCCTCTTGCCTGAATTTCTAAATAAAGGCGCTATATCCCCCTTTCCATTTGCAGATTCCTCAATAAAACAATGATGTACAATATGTGCATATGACAGAGTTAGTCTATATTATCTCCGCAACCGCTGTTGTTAGTCTGGGGGGTTTATTAGGTGTTATCACAATGTTTGTAAATCAAGGCAAGTTGACAAAGCTGCTACTTCCAACAATTTCATTATCTGCAGGAGCGCTTATGGGTGGGGCGTTTTTGCATCTTTTACCGGAGTCAGCCGATTATTTGGAACCTAAACAACTTTACGGTCTGGTACTATCCGCTTTTATTGCGTTTTTTCTGATCGAAAAAGTCTTGCATTGGCGACATTGTCACAAAGGGGGCGCTTGCGACATTCACACCTTTGGCTATATGAATTTACTTGGCGATAGCGTTCATAATTTTATTGACGGCCTGATTTTAGCGGCCGCGTTCATGACTGATATTCAATTAGGCTTGGCTACGACCCTAGCTGTGGCACTGCATGAAATTCCCCAGGAAATCGGCGATTTTGGTGTCCTTCTTTACTCGGGCTTTTCCAAGAGAAAAGCTTTGCTGGCAAATTTTTCTGTAGCGTTAATGGCCGTTTTAGGCGGACTTCTGGGTTATTTTCTGTCGACATATTCAACAGCGTTTGTAGCCTATCTTCTGCCTTTTGCTGCCGGCGGATTTCTTTATATTGCAGCTTCAGATCTGATGCCGGAAATTAGAAAGGAACACAGTCTTAAAAAATCCGCCCTAGCTTTTAGCATGTTTCTTGCCGGTATTTTGATTATGGCTTTCGTAAGATAGTTATAACTTAGGTAAGCGAGGTTACAGATTTTTTGATGGTTGTGGCATCCTTAAATTCCACTTCCGGCCAGGTTTTTCTCAGCTGGGCAACTATAAAGTCGCCGGAGACTTTTTCCGGCAAAATTACATAGTCCGCACCCAGCTGTTTTAGTAGTTGCGCGTGTTTAGCGTCCGCCGCCCGCAGGACAACTCTTGTTTTTGGACTGTGTTCTTTGACAAAACTAAGGAGCAACTCGTTGTCAGAAAAGTCCGTAGCGGTACAAATAACCAGTTTTGCTTTGTCGACATGTAAAAAGTCAAAAATATCCGGATCCCCGATGTCGCCATACAGCGCGTTTATACCCTGGTTTATTAAGTCCCGCACCACGGAAGGATTAAAGTCCATTACCACAAAAGAAATATCGGTATGTCGCAGATAATTAATAATCGGCCCGCCAACCCGATGACCGCCAATGACAATAATATGATCGTTAAGCGCGTGCTTGGTTCTTTGTTCAAAAACATGGGCCTTTGTTTTAGTGTCAAAAAGTAAGACCAGTGGTGTCAGGTGTTTATAAAGTCGTTTAGAAAAAGAAATTAAAACGGACGACACGGTAATGGAGGCCACAGCCACAAGCGCCATCACGGAAATTGCCTGCGCGCCTACAAGTCCGGCTTTTACACCTACCAGCAAAACTACAAGTGAAAACTCCGAAATCTGCGACAAATTTAAAGCGGTTTGAAACAGCGTGTGTTTTTTAAAGCCGAATCTTGACAGCAAGAAAGCGTAAATAATCGGTTTTATTATTAAGGCGTAGAGGGTAAAAATAATTACGATGGGTAAAACTGCCAAAAAGTCTTTAAACTCGGCCTTTGCGCCCAGGTAGATAAAAAAGAGCGCTAAAAAGAAGTCACGCATGGGTTTAATTTTGGCTTGAATTTGCAGGTGATATGGGGACGACGCCAAGGCCACGCCGGCCAAAAATGCGCCGATTTCCACGGAAAAGCCCAAAAAAATGGCAAAGGCGGTAAAAGCAAAACACCAGGTGATGGAGGAGATGTACAACAACTCCACGGAGTGCGCAGTGTACTCAAAGACCTTGCCTAGCAGGTACTTGGCCAAAACAAAAGTTAAGGTGAATAAAGCCAGCGCTTTAATTAAAAGCAACGGTAACGCGTATGACCCTTGCTGATCGATTTGGTTGACCGAGCCATTCACGGAAATCAGCATTAGGACGACGATGGCTACCAAATCCTCCACTAACAACATGCCCACAGAAAGTTTGCCGTACAGCGAGGTCAAATCCCGATTGTCCAAAAGCAGTTTAATAACAACCACAGTGGAGGAAAAAGCCAGGCCAAGTCCCAAATACAGCGATTCTGTAGGATTAAAACCTAAAAGTTTTGCAATGCCAAAACCCAGCAAAGTAGAAACAGCGATTTGACCAAGAGCGGTAATAAAAATAGGTCGACCCAGCAGTTTAAACTCGCTAAGTTTAAGCTCCATGCCAATTAAAAACAGCACAAAGGCAATGCCAATTTCCGGCAGGACTTCAAAAACAGGGGAATGGCCAAGGTCAAACAGCCGGACCAGAGAGAGCAAAAGTCCGGTCAGCAGGTAAGAAACTACCAGGGGAAGCTTTAGCCGATTAGCCACCACACCAATAGCGGAGGCCAGCAGGAGTACCAGGGCAAGTTGGTAAAAGGTATTTTCCATGACTGATTTATTATATGGGTGGGGGTGGGGGATTACAATGGCAATTTTTTACACACTAAACCGTACTTGCCTTTACTAAATACACCGTTATACCAATTTTAATTTCTTAATCTCCCGATCAAAGTCGGAAACATAAGTTTTATCTTGAATCACGCGGTATTTTTCGTATTCTTCCAAGGCTAGCTCTTTGGCTACTTCGTGGCTGACTTTACCGGAATCGGTTAAAATATCCTGCTCGTTAAATTTTAAGAAGGCATTAAGTTTTTTAATCCAATCAGCCATCGTCATGGCTTTTTGGCGGATAGCTTGGAACTCTGCGTAATCCAGATACATATTTACAATTCTGTTGAGATGAGTCAGTTCTTTTTTGTCCAGGTAGTTTTTGGCGACGACGACATCGCTAGGCATAATTTTGCCCTCGGGCGAGCGTCTCCAAGAGGTCAAACCCATTTTGGCTTTTTTGCTGTCGACCCGTTCTTTAATAATTTCTGCTGCTGTTTTACCCGTGATAGCAAAATGAAGTTTATTTTGGACAGTAGCAAAAAACTGTTTGCTCTCGTAAGCTTTTGGTGAGTAATCGATGGCGGTGGCGTAAATATCGGTAATTTTTTGATACAGCATCCGCTCGCTGGATCTAATATCTTTAACTTCTTCGTACAGTTCGTCAAAATATCTGGCGCTGAACCTAGAGCCGTATTTAAACCTGTTGTCGTCCAACGCAAAGCCTTTTTGAATATAGCTTTTTAGGATTTCGGTTGCCCATTGTCTAAATTGTGTACCTCGCTCCGAATTAACCCGATAACCAACCGCAATAATGGCCTCCAGGGAGTACATTTT
>CAZTSS010000075.1:1939-3486 GCA_964616765.1 uncultured Candidatus Saccharibacteria bacterium | reverse complement strand
CAAATAACGAGTTGATAAGACGCTCTGACGAATTGTGGGTTTTTGGTCCTATTTCTGACGGAGTTAGATGCGAAATTAATCTCGCCGAAGGTTTGAAGAAGCCCACCAAATACTTCACTTTAACTCAAAGCACAGGCGAGTTTCAGGAGGTTGCTACGGACTCAACAAACGAAGAGATGTCTGAGTAAATTTTACTCGCACCCAAGACTGGCTTTGCAGGTTGCTTTATCTTCTGGATTAGTAAGATAGTTACAAGCAGAGCAAGCATCTCCCCCAGTTATAGTCTTTATACTTTCCGTGAAGTCGGTAAAAGTAACATCAGTAGGAATAGTAAATAAAGAAGTATCTTCTACCCAGGGAGTGCATCTATAACTGACTTTATTATTTAGAGTTGATGTAGCATCATTTTTTTCTGATGGAGTTGTATTCCGAGCATCAGTCTCGGAAACCTTCATTTTAAAACCTTGTGGCATAGCAGAACTCCAAGAATAAACCCACTCACCGTCGGAGATCATGTGGCTCGTCATTTTTTGATTGTTTGCAGTGATAACTTCAAAGTCGGCTCTAACATTTTTACCTGAAATATACGAAACACCCTCCATCTTGGTGCTTTCAAGATCACTAGTGTATGTGCATTTAGCAGTTTTGCCCAGTTTTACCAAGTCAAAAATGCTACCTTCACCGGCTGTTTCTTCTGATTCCGTAACTGGTCCAAGGGATTCTGTAGTTAGGTTTTGTGTATCCTTAGGTTTATTTTTCCCAAGAAAACCAACCACTACCACGGTTGTTAAAATTAATATTAGCCCGACAACCAAAAATATTGATGATGATTTTTTGTTATTCATAAATGAATCATATCGTATTGGTGGGGAGGGTGAGAGTCGAACTCACATAGCCGGTTTTTCAGACCGGTGCCGTGACCACCTTGGCTACCGCCCCCAATTGTCGATATTATATACTTTATTATCTTAACAGTTTCAAAAATTCCATGTCGCTTATACCTGCGGTTTTAATATTGCTTTTGATTATAAACCTTGGAATCGCCTTATATTTTGGAATAACAACTGGTCGTAATGATCCAGGTTTCTCAAAAATCATATGATCGCCCTTTGTTCTGATATGTTTATAGCCCAACTTTTCAAAGACCTTTACTACTTCTTTGAAGCCAAGAGCGGGGAATTCAGTCATACGCAATGTTTGCGCCAACCTGAACATTTACAAAGGAAAGTTCAGGACTTACAAACTTCTTGGCTTTATTTTTTATAAAACCTAACTCTTCCAAATAAGCATCCAGCGTGCCGTCTGCGCTTTTATAATCCAAAACTTCCTCAATAATGTCTATTAAATTTCTTTTTGCCTCATCTGTTGTTTTTCCGCCAGCGCAAAGCTCGAGTTCAGAAGAATAGGCTACATAGGGCGACTCTTTTGAAGTACCCTCAAAGAAAACTTTTATTGCTACCGGCATAATATTTCTTGTCATATCTTTAACTCCTGGAGCGAGAGACGGGGATCGAACCCGCGACCTTCCCGCCTTGGCGGGACATTCT
>CAZTSS010000075.1:0-1839 GCA_964616765.1 uncultured Candidatus Saccharibacteria bacterium | reverse complement strand
CACTGAACTACTCCCTACATAATGGAGCGAGAGACGGGGATCGAACCCGCGACCTTCCCGCCTTGGCGGGACATTCTACCACTGAACTACTCCCTACATAATGGAGCGAGAGACGGGGATCGAACCCGCGACCTCTTCCTTGGCAAGGAAGCATTCTACCACTGAACTACTCTCGCGAACGAAGTGAGTGGGAGCAAGCTTTGCTTACTCTCGCACATCAAGCAATTCTTTAAAAGCATTACCACCCTTATAAGATTTTATCACTTTTTCCCTGTTTTTAGCCTCTATTTGGCTGGTATGTTGCTCACTGTAAACCAAGACCCATATTCCCTCCCGTCTAGTCGATTTTGTCTGACCTCTATTGTGTTCTTTTATTCTTCTTTCAAGGTTGTTTGTCGATCCTATATAATTCCTACCAGTGGTTAAATTTTTCAAAACATATGTCCAAAACATACAAACCCGCGACCTTCCCGCCTTGGCGGGACATTCTACCACTGAACTACCCCCGCAAACTTACGACTTGGTGGGCGAGACAGGACTTGAACCTGCATGGATTTCTCCACTACGTCCTTAGCGTAGCGCGTATGCCATTCCGCCACCCGCCCGTCCTACTAACTTATCAGCCACATTATACCTTAATTTTTGGTGCCGGAGGCGGGACTTGAACCCGCAATCCTTTTGAGAACTGCCTCCTGAAGACAGCGCGTATGCCATTCCGCCACTCCGGCTTGGAAGTCACCTAATTGTTTAGCATGACTTGGTGAGGGCGGAGGGATTCGAACCCACGACAAAAGGATTAAGAGTCCTCTGCTCTGCCACTGAGCTACGCCCCCATGGTTTAGCTGTCAAGTTGACTTGCGGAACAGATTTTAACACTTATCCAAAAATATGGGAATTTCTAAAAAAATAACGCCAGCTCAAATAAGTCTCAGCCGATGGGCATTGCTAATATAAGTCTAAGCGATCTGCAAACTCGTCAAACTGCCCAAGACACATCACGCAGATTTCGTCACCCCGACTAGCTAACCTATCTAGCGCTAATGCCGGATATCGCCTTCATCAAAAACAAAACCAGCGCCACAAAAACCAGAATAACTGCAACAGGCTTTGCCAAGGCGTTAATTAATTTTTTAATGGCAAACTGGGCATCCGTGTCGTTCATAAAGCTCATACCCACATTGTCCTAAAGTTGAATAATTTTGTCAACATTGGTAGACTTCTAGGGCAGTTTAGCTTGGCCCCGTCGTCTAGCGGTCCAGGACGCCGGCTTTTCAGGCCGAATATCGCGGGTTCGAATCCCGCCGGGGTCACCAGCAAAGCGTCACATGGCAATACTTAAAGGATTAGTTTACTACTTGCTTTCACTGATATACCTTGTAATACCGGCGCAGACTTTTACGGAAGGCGTTGTCGGTCAGCCGGCGTCTTTTTTGCCTACCCGAGCGGTTTCCGATAACGATAAGACAATTTCTCGGCTTTTATACAGGGGTCTTTTTAAGTACGACAACTTTGGAACCCTAATTCCGGATCTGGCAGAATTATGGACCGTTTCCGATGAAGGTTTGGTTTATACAATAACTATTAAAGACAATCAGTTTTGGAGCGACGGGTCGAGGATCAACGCTAACGATCTCCTCTACACCGCTTTTAAGTCTCCAAATCTTTCCGGTATCGCCACAGATAAAATTGACGATTTAACAGTAAGGTACACCCTTCCCAATCAATTTTCACCCTTTTTAAGCCTTATGACTATAGGGATTATCAAAAACAATTCTGACGACGACTATAAAGGGCTATTTGCACCATCAAGCGGATCTTTTAGAGTGGCCTCCGTCAAAA
>CAZTSS010000074.1:0-3565 GCA_964616765.1 uncultured Candidatus Saccharibacteria bacterium | reverse complement strand
AGAAATTGCTACAATTAAAAAGGAAATGACCAAATATGCATAAAGCTAAAAACTGTATTATCACTTGTATAGACTTTAGACTTCAAAAAGCGTATGCGGATTTTATTGCTACTCAAGGCTGGTTAGGTGACAGCGATTTAATTTCCGTGGCGGGGTGTTCCAGGGATCTTGTCAAGCCACTTAGCGACTTTCATAAAACGTCGCTACTAAGACAAATTGAACTTTCTATAAAACTGCACGACCCGGATACCATCATCTTTTTAGATCATCAGGATTGTGGCGGTTACGCCCAGGATGGAACTATTCCGCAGGGTCTGGAGCTGGACGAGGATAAAAAGCAACATACCGCCTACGCGAATGAAGTCAAAAAATTAATTCACGACCTGTTTCCCACCAGAGAAGTCAAGGTTTATTTTGCACAGTTGGAAGGTAAAGTGGAGGAACTATAAATGGCAAAAGATAAAGAAATCAGAACCAGAATAAAAACCGTCAAAAATATTGCCAAGGTGACAAAAACCATGCAGATGATTTCCGTCGCCCGAATGAAGCGGTCGGTTAAAATGTGGCAGGAAAGCTTCCCGTATTCCCAAGAAATCGGAGCTATGGTTGCTAAAATCGGCGGGCTTGCGGGTTTTGAAAGCCCGTTAACCAAGTCGCCCAAAGACATTAAGCGCGTAGCCGTTGTCGTAATAGCACCTACAAAAGGCTTTGTGGGAAGTCTGGTTGCTAAACAATTAGTAGAACTCCACCAAGGTATCGCTAAAATTCAGGCTGACTACCCGACCGCACAAATAAGTTTGGTCAGCATCCACAAACTTGGCTTAAAATTGGCTTCGTCGTTAGGTCTTAAAACCGATCTGCACTTTGCCAAGGAAATCAGTAAACCAAGCGTGACCAACATGTCTGCAATCTATCAGGCTGTTACTCAAAGATTTGCTGATGGTACTTATGACGCGATCTACCTGGCGTACACCAAATTTGAAACGGCAACCAGACAAAGCGCCGTGTTTGAACCACTGCTGCCGGTAAATTTTATGACCGACCCCCAAACCCAGTCGACCAACATAGATCAAACCTTACTGGAGCCCAATCAAAAGGACCTTTTAACCTATTTGCTTAACGAGTACTTTGAAAAACAGTTGGTAGGGGCTATTTTGGCCTCAAACGCCTCCGAGCACTCGGCGCGCATGATTTCTATGAAAAACGCTACAGACAATGCGCTGGGCATGTCGCAGGATTTGACTTTGCGGTATAACAAAAGTAGACAAGCGCAAATTACCCAGCAGGTGGTGGAAGTTTCATCAGGAGGTGCTGTATGACAAGTATGACGGGTATGACAAGTACGACAGGTGTGACAGGTACGACGGATGTGGCAAATGTGGCAGATGTGACAACAGTAACAGGTATGGTAGCAAAAGTTATGGGTGTGGTGGTCGATGTCCGGTTTAAAAAGCTGGACGACTTACCGCCAATTTACACAGCTTTAACAATTAAGCTGACCGACGGGAGAGAGCTGGTTTTGGAAGTTGAGCAACATTTGGGTGGGTGCTTGACCCGGTGTGTGGCTTTAGGTCCCACGGAAGGCTTACGGCGTGGAACCGAGGTTGCTTCTACCGGTGAGCCCGTTAAAGTGCCGGTTGGTCAGCCTACACTTGGCAGGATGTTTAATGTTTTAGGCGCGCCTATAGACAACAAGGGCAATGTGGAAGCGTCCAAAAGGTCTATTCATGCCAAGCCTCCGCAAATGGCTCAGCTGTCCACCAAAACTGAAGTGTTTGAAACCGGTATAAAAGTTATTGATTTGATTTGTCCATTTGTAAAAGGCGGTAAAATCGGGACTTTTGGGGGCGCGGGTGTGGGTAAAACCGTAGTTATCCAGGAATTAATTTACAACTTAGCGGCTATTCACAGCGGATTTTCAGTGTTTGCCGGGGTAGGGGAGCGCACACGGGAGGGCACCCAACTGTACGGCGAAATGGTAGAAAGTAAAGTTCTTGATAAAACGGCGTTAGTCTTTGGCCAAATGAACGAACCACCAGGAGTGCGGTTGCGGGTTGCGTTAAGCGCCTTAACTATGGCAGAGCATCTGCGCGACGCCATGAACAAAGATGTTTTGCTGTTTATCGACAATATTTTTAGATTTTCCCAAGCCGGCTCGGAAGTTTCCGCGCTTTTGGGTCGCATGCCTTCCGCCGTAGGCTATCAACCAACTCTGGCTGACGAGTTAGGTTACCTACAGGAGCGCATCGCATCCACATCAAATGGCTCCATTACCTCCGTCCAAGCCGTTTATGTCCCCGCGGACGATTATACGGATCCAGCACCTGCTACCACTTTTGCTCATCTGGATTCAACCTTAGTCTTAGAAAGGTCGCTGGCAGAACAAGCGCTATATCCCGCCGTCGATCCGCTAGCGTCAAATTCAGTCGCCCTCCAGCCTCACATTGTGGGAGAAAAACATTACGACACCGCTCGGGAAGTCCAAAGAATTTTGCAAAGATACAAGGAGCTTCAGGACATTATTGCCATCCTCGGCATAGAAGAATTGTCCAACGAAGATAAGTTAGTGGTCGCCCGCGCCAGAAGAGTCCAAAAGTTTTTGACCCAGCCGTTTCATGTCGCCGAACAATTTACCGGTACAAAAGGCGAGTATGTCACAACCGAGCAAACCGTAGAAAGTTTTGCCAAAATTCTGTCCGGCGAGCTGGATCATCTGCCTGAAAGTGACTTTTATATGAAAGGCTCGCTGGTTTAATATGTCAGGCCGTAAGTTGTCAAAAACAAGGTGAAACATGTCAAACATCAAAGTCAGAATAATTTCTCAAACCAAGCCGTTGTTTGACGCTCAGTGTTCAAGCGTAACTTTGCCTACCGCCACTGGTCAAATAACAATTTTGCCCAATCACGCAAGCTTAATTACTCTTTTAGACATGGGTCAGGTCTTTTTGACTTTGGCAGACAGCGACACTAAAGAAATGCTAATTAGTGGCGGAACAGCAAGTTTTTCTAACAACGAGCTTACGCTTCTTACGGAGGACGGCGTAGCTTCCGACGAACTTATTAAAGATGAAATTGAGGAGGCTCTAAAAAACGCGCGCGAGCAAAAATCCGCCCAACTTGACCCCACGGAGCTGATTCAATTGGAAAAGCAATTAAGATTTGAGATGTTTAAAAAGAACCTGGTCGACAGATAAACTTTCCCTGCTTGTGTACACACCGATTTTTGTTCTGATTAACCCCGTAACCACCGCCCCACAACCTAAATCCCGGCCAATATCCCTCACAAGCGAGCGGACATAAAAGCCTTTGCCACAAACTAACTTTAGCTCGGCTGTGGAACAAACAAAGCCGCTAACATTTTCCGACTCTTTAAAATCGACAACCTCAAGTTTAACCAGCTCGACTTGTTTGATCGGTAAATCAAATTCCTCCTTATTTCTAGCCCGCGAGTACAGTTTTTGCCCCTGCTGCTTGACTGCTGAATACGCCGGCACTTGCTGGTCAAACTTCCCAACATACTTTTTTAGGCCGGAAACAAAAGCCTCGCGCGTAATTTTGCCGGCGA
>CAZTSS010000073.1:0-3622 GCA_964616765.1 uncultured Candidatus Saccharibacteria bacterium | reverse complement strand
CCCCCACAAGTCGCTCAATTACTTCTCTTTCTGCTGACAAAATTGGCGGAATGCTCCCGTAAATATCGTTAAAAGCCAAAAACGCAAACTTTGTGTCGTTAACCGTTTTGTACAAAATCTCTCCCGCAATTTGACTGTTTTGCTCATCGACATCTTGGTTCGCCTGTCGGGTTTCTTCGCCTACCCCGTCAGCTACATCCGTAGTGACCACAGAATACCCGACTGTACTGATCCCATTTTCACGCATTATCCTAATTGTATTTTCTATCCCCGCCATGCCGTAGTCAGAAATATGATTATTTGCCAAAGTGACAACATCCACACCGGACGCCACCAAACCCTTAACCGCCTCCTCCCGTCCGCAAAACACCATCCCCTCAACCACCGTAGGACAATTTTTAACCAACGGAACCTCAAAATTTACCATTGTAATATCGCCGGAAGCCAAAACATCCTTAATTTTTTCAAACGGCCACTCAAAATTATTGTAAGTTACCATCTGATAATTTACCGACCTGCCCGGCACCACATCGCCCGTGGCTATAAGTACAACCCTGCTTGGTTCTTTTTGCTTTTTGACTTCTTGTGACGGGACTTTTTGATTGACAATGTTGGGGGTGACAACAGGACTTAATCGACTTAGCGTTTTTGGATATCTGCCTAGCAAAAACACCGCCAAACCTATAATAATTGCCATAAAAACAACAACCAACGCAACTTTTGTCATAAACCTAGTTCTACTGCGCTTCTTTCAAGATGCCCTGAACCACTTCTCTTAACTTGGGCAGATCCTTTGTTATAGTCTTCCACAACTCTTCGGTGTCAACCATGTCATAATCGTGGACCAAAACATTTCTCATAGCAACCGCGTCCTTAGAAGGAAGATCCGGATGCTGGGCAAGGAAATCGTTGTCCAAACCATTCATAGCCTCACCAATGATCGCAATTTCCCTAATAACAGCGTCTACTTTCTCGTGGTTGTCGGCAAAGTCGTCATACGATAAACCAAAAATATAATCGTTGAGCACCCAATCGATGGCGTTTTTAATGTCCTCTATGTACTGTAAATTATCTTTCTTCATAGATGGTCTTTAAATCCTTCTCTACATGCGGACGAATCCTAGGCTTAAGGTGCTTTGCAGAAACCAAATCCACTTCTCGGTTTAAAACCCGCTGGAAAGAATTTATTACGCGACCCTTTTCTAACAAAGACAGGGGTTCCCGATACTTTGCCAACAAATCCACATCACTTTGAGCATTGTGGTCTCCGCGGGCAAAGGACCCAAAAAGTCCCAAATAAGTGATGCCGTTTTGGCGACAAATTTCTCTAACTGCTTCTAACTGTTCTTGATTCATAAGGCTATTTTAGCAAAATCTGCCAATATCCCCTCCAGTTGCCTGCCCAACAGAGGAATTTCATGTTTTACAACCTGCCAAGTAAGATCCAGGTCTACGGTATTGTATTCGTGAATCAGTCTGTTACGCATTCCTACAATCTTAGCCCACGGTATCTGCGGGTACCGGCAAGTAAAATCCGCGTCCAGTCTGTTTGCCGTCTCACCGATAATTTCCAACTGTCTAATAACAGAGCTCTGCAACAATCCTTTGTCGTCTTCAAAATCCTCAAACTCACTGTCTTGCGTCCAAGCCTCAATCCTATAAACAGCGTCAAGTATGTCCTGCAAATAAACCTTATTGTCCTTCATACAGCACCTTTAAATCCTTATAAACATGATCTTTAATGCGGGGATTTAAATATTTTCGACTTACCAGATCGACTTTCCTGCCCAGTGCGTGCTCAAACTTACCCTCTAACTCCGGTAAATCAAACAGGCTCCTGACAGACGAGTTTGGTCCGTACTCTATAAGCAAGTCCGCATCGCTTTTGGTATTATGGTCTCCACGGGCAAAGGACCCAAAAAGTCCCAAATAGGTGATACCGTTTTGGCGACAGATTTCTCTAATTGCTTCCAACTGTTCTTGATTCATAAGGCTATTTTAACAAATCGATGACCAATTTACTCTACGCGTTCACTTTTTTGTTTAGCTTGGGCTTACCCCAGTCGCTTTAATCTATGCAATATTTACTAAATAACCGCTAAATATATGCAACTTTGCCGTTAATCTATGCAACATAGCTTAGCTTGGGAAACAGGTTGACGCACTCGATTACCGTGAAAACACTGCCCGATTTTTACTATATAATAGGTACATGAGCGACTCCTTTACCTGGTATAGCGCCTTAATAAAACCCGCGTGGGCACCACCTAGCTGGCTTTTTGGACCGGTCTGGACGGCTCTTTACCTTATCATCGCCGGCACTTTTGGCACCGTCTTTTATAAAGCCGTCAAACGGGAGCTTCCTTTTAAAACCGCGTTGCCTTTTGCCCTTAACCTTGTTTTTAATTTTGCCTTTACGCCCCTGCAATTTGGACTAAAAAACAATCTTCTGGCAGCCGTTGACATCGCGCTTGTTCTAATAACGCTTGTTTGGGCGTTTGCTACCGCTTGGCCGAAACTCCGCTGGGTGGTTTATGCTAACATTCCTTACCTGTTGTGGGTCTGCTTTGCCACGGTTTTGCAATTTACGGTCACTGCGCTAAACTGGGGACGGTAATCGGATTGTTCTTTTTGACTGACTAGATCAAACCTTAGGGTACACAGATAACAACTGTTTCCAAGCGTCGTACAAAGGTTTTATAGTCTGCTGAAGTTCAGGAAAAATCCCGACATCGCGATAATCCCTCTCTAGTTTGCCCAAAGCTAATTCGTAATCCCCCCTGCTAAACATGTCGAGGTAAACAATATCCGTCATATGGCTGGCAGAATCTGCTACAGCTAAGATTTTTGCCTCTAGAGAGTTGGGTTGGACATCCTTGCACCTGTGGGATCTGGCACAATGTGTGACTTTATCGATGAAATCAGATTTTGCACCTTGCTCTGTCAAAAACCTCAAGATTTCAATTTCGGAATTGACTGCATGATCGGCTTCTTTATCGCCGACTACCTGCCCGATGTCGTGAGACCACACCCCGCAAAGTACAACTTCCTCGTCAGCTTGAGGATATAAACTTAACAACTTTTTGGCCCACTTTTCCACTTGAGGCAAATGCCTTAACAAATAGCTGTACTCCATCCCAGCTTGCTTGACGGAATTAATAAAATGCTCCTCTACGCGCTTGTACACTGATTTATTATAACCCAAATTCATCCCGTTCGAGCGGTTTGGCTGGGGAGCTAGGATTCGAACCTAGAGTCTTTGCGTTCAGAGCGCAATGTCCTGCCGTTAGACGACTCCCCATCACATCAAGCTGCGTAAACCGCAACTTGGCCGTTCAACCTGTGTTGTTGGTCCAGCCAATTTAGTCCGGCGTGTATTCTGTCAAATTGCCTAGGTATTTTACCTTTTTATGCCCGACTATTCAAAAATCCCCACAAAGCGTAAAATATGCCCATGACCCAAAGTCAACCAAAGAACCCGTCTGCCGCAAAGCATAAAGAGCAACGCGTGGCCGTGTTTGTGGATGTCCAAAATATGTATTATTCCGCCAAAAATCTGTATAGCGCCAAGGTAGATTTTGGCAAGGTGCTTAAAGAGGGTGTGCGGGACGCAAGCTGGTGC
>CAZTSS010000072.1:0-3659 GCA_964616765.1 uncultured Candidatus Saccharibacteria bacterium | reverse complement strand
CTCGCCAATTACCATGGCGGTTTTTTCAATCTGGGTCATAATTTGCGGGGTTAGGAGAACCAGTAAAGAGTCAACCTGCGGTTGGTGGAGTAAAATTTCTATCGCCTCCGCATATCTGTCAGCCAAAGCATCGCCCAAAACATCCACCGGATTAATCAGACTTGCCGCCCGGGGCAAAATCTCCTCTAGTTTCTTTTTAGTTTCTTCGTCGATCTGCGCAAGTTCCAAGCCCGCAAGAGTTATGGCGTCTGCACTAACAACCGCCGGACCTCCCGCATTGGACACTACAGCCACTTTTGGTCCTGCGGGAATATTTTCCCAGGAAAAGGCTTTAGCAAAGTCAAAAAATTCCTGCAGGGTTTGACATCTTACGATACCGGCTTGTTCCACCAGCGCTTGTAAAATATCGTCTTCCTGCGCGATGGCGCCGGTATGTGAGCTCATGGCTTTTTGTGCGGACGGTGTTTTGCCGGGTTTTAACAGAAAAATGGGGTTTGTCCGACAGATTTGCTTGGCAAGCTGTAAGAATTTTGGACCGTCGGAGATGGCCTCCAGATAAAGTCCGATGGGGTTTAAGTCAGAAAGGCCTTGGCGATCAATAGTTGCAAGACTTTGATCTTCAGTCAAAAAATAAGTCAGCACATCGTTTTCTGTCAGCACCGTTTTATTGCCCAAGGTTATAACACTGCAAAGCCCAAGCTCGTTCTGTTCACACCAGTCAAACAGGCTTGTTGCTATTGCGCCGGATTGGGTCACAAACTTTAAATTTCCGGCTTTTTTAGGTGGCTGACCAAAGGTTGCGTTAATGGGGGTTAGATTATTCACAAAACCCAAACAATTAGGCCCCAGCAGGTTTATGACCGCATCTTTGGTGGTTTTAGCCAGCTCTTTTTCCAGTTTGACGCCTTCCGTGCCCATTTCTTTATAGCCCGCGGCAAAAACCACGGCATTTTTTATTCCTTTTTGTTTGCAGTCAGTAAGAATTTGCGACACGGCAGAAGCCGGCACGGCTAAAATCGCTACATCGGGGGTTTCCGGCAGATCGGCTAGACTTTTGTAGCATGGTAAATCTTGTAGCGTTTGATATTTTGGGTTGACTGGATAAATCTGCCCCTTAAACCCGGAGTCGATAATGTTTTTCAGCACAATCGCACCGAGTTTCTGCGGTTCTTGCGATGCTCCCACTATGGCCACGGATTTGGGATTGAATAGAGATGTCAGGTTTTTCTGTTTGGGCATTATGTGTAGTCTATTTTATTGTCCGGGTTGTGTCAAAAACCCCAATACTGTCAAAGTGTAGTAGAATACCCTTATGGAAATTTTAACCCTTGTAATTATTATTGTGTCCGTTTTAGGAGTCGCTGTCTTTTTGTATTCCCAAATCAAATCGCTTAAGCAAAAGCCGGACGACACTAAAGACCAGATTCTGATGGAATGGCTCAAGACCATGAAGTCGGAAGTGACAGAGTCAATAAATAAAAACTCACTGACCTTGGAACAGCAACTAAAAAGCCACCGTGAGACGCTGGACAAACAATTAAGTGATCAGCGGATGGAAGTGGCAAAGCAAAGCGGTCAAATTGCCCAAAACCTTACACAGGCGCTAAATCAGCAGCTTAACAACACGCAGGAAGTCATCCGCAATGTCCAAAAACAGCTGGGTGGGATTGAGGAATTTGGCAAAGATATTAAAGATTTGAGCAATGTGCTCAAGTCGCCAAAATTACGGGGCGGACTGGGGGAGCAGTTTTTATACGAGATTTTGGCTAATGTGCTACCTAAGGAGCTTTACGCCACACAGTACAAATTTAAGGACGGCAATATTTGCGACGCGGTTGTATTTACAGATAAAGGTATAATTCCGGTTGACTCAAAATTTCCTATGGAAAACTACAAATTAAGTGTAACTACGGAAAATCCGGAAGAACGGGAAAAAGCCCGCAAAAAGTTTGTGGACGATGTAAAGCGCCGGATTGACGAGATTGCTAGCAAGTATATTTTGCCGGCGGAAGGTACAACAGAAAACGCTGTGATGTACATTCCTAGTGAGTCGGTGTTTTACGACATGGTTGTAAACACGCCGGCTGTGGAAGAGTACGCGCGCAATAAAAATGTCATGCTGGCAAGTCCCAATACAATTTCCTACTTTTTAAAAGTGGTTTTAGTGGCGTACAAGCAACATGAGTTGCAAAAACACGCGGTGGAGATTCAAAAGGCGCTTTCCGGCATTAAACTTGAGGCAGAAAAATTTAGCGAGGACTTAGGTGTTTTGGAGCGACATATTTCTAATGCGTATAAGTCTATGGACGGGGTAAAGGCAAGGTTTGGTAAGTTCTTTAACCGACTTGAAGGCGTACAATCTATCGAAGCACCAAAAGAGCAGGAGAAACTGCTGTAGTAAAACGGGTAAGCGCTTTGCTGATAACAACGACCTGATATCCGGGATTCCCTTTGGGGTGTTTTTAGTATGCGCGCATTTGCGGATTTTTTTCCTGTGTAGGGTTGCCGGACATCATACATATTTGCATATTTACTGAAAATATGGAAGTATGCAAATATGCAGATGTCCCATGTAGATATATATTACGCCAAGAAAACTCCGTTCTATTCCCGCATGTCTCCCAGAGGTCAGATTACAATTCCAAAGGTCTTAAGGGACTTTTGGCAATTCGACAGTCACCAATTTGTTAAGCTATCGATCGTGGAAACCGGGATTTTGCTAGAACCCGTCGTCGGAATTGTGCCTCGCAATAAGAATCAAGACGACATTGATTCAGAAGAAAAAGATCCCGAACTTGTAAAGGCAGAACGGGCAGATTTGGACGACATGTACAACAGACTTATGAGGTAGATTTTAATTTGTGTCGCAGGGGTTTTACGCTATAATGAGTCAGCTATGAAAAAACTGCCTACTGAACATTCCCAGGATTACGAGGCGCTAGCGGTTTTCCAAAATGTCACAAAAGAATATAACAACGGTTTTAAGTCGCTGGATGATGTAACTTTTACCATCGGCAAGGGCGAGTTTGTGTTTTTAGTGGGTCGGAGCGGGGCGGGCAAGTCGACTTTGGTCAAATTGTTAATTCGCGAGCAACTGCCGTCCGCAGGTTCCATAATTTTTGACGGTGTTGATGTGGCGGAAATTCCCCAAAAAGAAATTCACCAAATG
This sequence comes from uncultured Candidatus Saccharibacteria bacterium, assembly GCA_964616765.1. Classification (GTDB taxonomy): domain Bacteria; phylum Patescibacteriota; class WWE3; order UBA101185; family UBA10185; genus JBBAAW01. The sequence continues at coordinate 490 of CAZTSS010000072.1, read as the reverse complement.
CGGCGCAGGGTTGGCGTGGTGTTTCAGGATTTTAAAGTTTTGCCGTCCAAAAATGTGTTTGACAATGTCGCCATAGCTTTGGAGGTTGTGGATGCCCCAAAAAGTCAGATTGTAGAAGTTGTAGAAAATGTTTTAACTTTGGTTGGACTTTTGGACAAGTCGGAGAGGTTCCCGTCCGAGCTCTCCGGCGGGGAATTGCAACGGGTAGCTATTGCCCGCGCCCTTGCCCACGAGCCGGATTTATTAGTTGCGGACGAACCCACGGGCAATATCGATCCTATTTCAAGTCAACAAGTCGTAGAGATTTTTGAAAAAATCAACAAAATGGGTGTTGCGATTTTAATGGCTACGCACGACGATCGGGTTGTAGACAGGCTTAAAAAACGCGTCGTCCGGCTGGAAAATGGCAAAATAGTTTCCGATGTTCAGGAAGGGAAATATGTCGCAAGCGCTAAATAAAGTCCTGCATTCCGCAAATAAGGAAAAATTG
>CAZTSS010000071.1:0-3877 GCA_964616765.1 uncultured Candidatus Saccharibacteria bacterium | reverse complement strand
GATTCCGTAAGGCTGATTGCTCAACCTCCAATGATACAAAGATACCCCCATCTTGTGGCAATGTCAAATCGGGTGGTATAAAGTCTCCATGACACCGGAAAGACAAGAGGAACTAAGGACGGAGCTGGCAAAACTGCGTCAAAAACGGGACGATTTGATTGCCGACTTAGGCGCATACGCCCAGGAAAACAACGATCTTAGAGAAAATTCGGCCTACATCAATACAGAACGCAAGATTCAATTTGTGGACGCGCAAATCGGCAGAATTTTGTCGGAGTTTGGTAAATGGGAACTGGCTAAAAAACGGGCAAAATATCTGGAGAAACTTAAAAAGTCGTCCCAACCTGTCAAGTCTTGATTTGTCGCAAAAAATTTGGTATGTTGTACGAATCATAATTTGAGCAATTTATTAAAGGAGGATACATGGATATTCAATTGATCGCGTTATATGGGGCTCCAGCGACCGCTGTAGTCGCGCTTGCGTATGGGGCATTTCTTTCTAAAAAAATCACCGCCCAAGAGGTCAAAGATAAAAAACTGGATGCTATCGCCAAAGCCATCAGCGACGGCTCCATGGCGTATTTACGAAAACAATTTTCTATAGTTATCCCAATAATGGCCTTGTTGGCCGCGGTTATTGCTATTGCACTTGGACTTGGAACCGCGGTCACTTTTTTGGTTGGCGCAATTTTTAGCGCTGTAATAGGCTACTTTGGCATGTGGATTGCCGTTAAAGCTAATGTACGGACCGCAGAAAACGCCCTAGCAGGCTTAAATCCCGCTTTAAAAACAGCTTTTGGCGCGGGAACCGTCAACGGCATGTTGGTGGTAGGTCTTGGGCTTTTAGGCGTCTCGCTTATTTACATGTACTCCTATTTCACTTACATTTCTCAAGGCGCGGAAGTTGTCGCCAAATACGCCACCGATGTTTTAGTAGGCTATGGCTTTGGAGCGGCGTTGCTTGCGTTGTTTATGCGGGTTGGCGGAGGTATTTTTACCAAAGCCGCGGATGTGGGTGCGGATCTTGTCGGTAAGGTAGAGGCAGGTATTCCTGAAGACGATCCTAGAAACCCCGCCGTCATTGCGGATAATGTGGGCGACAATGTGGGCGACTGTGCCGGTATGGCGGCGGATGTCTTTGAGTCGTACGCGTTAACTATTGTGGCGGCCATGATTTTAGGTGGCCAAATGTTTGGCCTTAAGGGCGTGGTTTTCCCGCTATTAGCCAGATCCGGCGCAGTGCTGACTTCTATTCTGGGAACTTTCTTTGTTAAAGCAAAAAATGATGCCGAAAATCCGCTAAACCCACTGATAAGGGGGTTTGCTGTTTCCGCGGTTTCTGCGGTCGTCATTTTTATGTTGCTTGGAAATTACCTTTTAGGTGAACCTAAGGCCGGCTATGCCGCTATAACAGGAATTGTGGCTATGATGGCGTTGCTTTTCATCACCAAGTATTACACCGGACCGGGAGAAAAACCTGTGGTTGGCATCTCCAAGTCGTCCCAAACCGGCGCTGGTACAAACTTAATTTCCGGACTCGGCTACGGTATGGAGTCCACCTTTGTTTCCGTACTTGTGGTTTGTGCCGCCATTTACGCCGGCTATTCCTTGCTTGGTTTTTATGGCATCTCGCTAACAGGCATGGGCATGCTTGCAACCACGGGTATTATTATGGCGCTTGACACTTTTGGGCCTATTGCCGACAACGCTCAAGGTCTTGTAGAAATGAGCGGGTTAAGTGAAAAAGCCGCCAAAGTGACGGGGAGTTTGGACGCGGTAGGCAACACTACAAAAGCTTTAACCAAGGGTTTTGCTGTTGGTTCGGCGGCGGTAGCCGCTAGCTCACTTTTTGCTACATATTTTGAGGTCACCGGACTAACTGCCATTGACATCGCCCAACCTATAGTATTTGTCGGCGTGCTGTTGGGCGGAGCTTTGCCGTTTTTGTTTAGCTCCAGACTTATCGGCTCGGTTGGCCGAGCAGCATTTGCGGTGGTAGAAGAAGTCAGACGACAATTTAAGGCGATTCCGGGCATCATGGAAGGTAAAGCCTTGCCGGACTACTCAAAAGCCGTAGAAATCGTTACGACAGCAGCCCAAAAGGAGTTGGTTATCCCGGCAGCTATTGTTGTACTTTCTCCGGTTGTTGTTGGACTTTTAGGGGTACAGGCTTTGGGTGGCTTCCTTGCAGGCTCCGTTGTAGTCGGGCTTTTGCTGGCCTTCTTTATGTGCAATACCGGAGGAGCCTGGGACAACGCCAAAAAGTATATTGAGGATGGAAATTTTGGCGGCAAGGGTAGCGACACGCACAAAGCCGCGGTTGTGGGCGACACGGTCGGCGATCCGCTGAAGGACACAGCCGGTCCCGCACTTAATCCGATGATGAAAATCGTCCAGATTGTAGCGCTATTGATTGCTCCTATGCTGGCCGGCGCTGTCGCTCTTTAGACACGCTGTGAGGCTCCACGGGCTTACGCCCGTGGCTTCCTCCCATTCCCCGCCAAATGGCGGGGTCCGCATTCTGCGGAAAATCTTCATCCCCGTTCTTACGAGCGGGGCTTTAAGATTTGAAATGGTAACTACATAAATTGACTGTTAAAGCGCCGAGGATTTCATCCTCGGCGCTTGCTTTTCCTATTGAAAATACGCCCAAAAACTGCTAACATGACCAGGTTATGGCTAAGAAATCCGTCAAAGAAAGTACAACACAGGAAATCGACTCGATCAGTCAAGCATCAGCATCCTCAATACTCGAAACTGCATCAGAAAACCAGGTAACGGATGTATCCCAATCCGAGCCGGAACTACCCAAAGGCATCGTCAAGGCCGAAATCACCCAGGAGATGCAAAAATCCTATCTGGACTACGCTATGAGTGTTATTGTCTCCCGCGCGCTCCCGGATGTCAGGGACGGTCTAAAACCCGTCCATCGGCGCATTATTTACGCTATGTACGACACCGGCATCACGCACACCAGCAAGTTTTATAAATGCGCCGCCGTCGTTGGCGAAGTCCTAAAAAAATATCACCCGCACGGCGATGTTGCCGTGTACGACTCCCTGGTCCGTATGGGTCAGGATTTCTCTTTGCGCTACCCGCTTATAAAACCCCAGGGAAATTTTGGCTCTATCGACGGAGATCCGCCGGCCGCCCAAAGGTATACGGAATGTAAATTGGCGCAAATTTCGGAGCAACTTTATACGGACATTGATAAAGACACGGTGGATTTTGCACTAAACGACCTGCAAAACTATGAACCGATCATCCTGCCATCCTTGTTACCAAATATTCTACTTAACGGTTCTTCCGGTATTGCCGTTGGTATGGCCACAAACATCCCACCACATAACATAACGGAAGTTGTAGGCGGACTTTTGTATATGATCGAAAACCCCGACGAAATCGGCAAAGAAAATAAGGAAACTAAGATTGCCGATACGGCTTTTTCCAGCAGTGCCACAACGGAGGACTTGGTCAAAATAATAAAAGGGCCGGATTTCCCCACAGGGGGCATAATTTACGGTCAAAAAGACATCATTCAAATGTATTCTACAGGGCGGGGTAGGGTAGTGGTGCGGGCAAAAACAGAAATCGAGGAAGATAAGTCGGGCAAAACAAAGATCATCGTCACAGAAATTCCTTATCAGGTTAACAAGGCGACTTTAGTGGAAAAAATTGCCGACTTGGTGCGGGATAAAAAGGTTTTAGGTATTTACGACTTGCGCGATGAATCTAACCGTGAGGGCATGCGGATTGTCATTGAACTTAAACGCGATGCCATTCCGCAGAAAGTCCTAAATCAGCTGTTTAAATACACAGCGTTGCAGTCCACCTTTAATGCTAACATGGTCGCGCTTTTGGATAATGAGCCCAAGCT
>CAZTSS010000070.1:0-3906 GCA_964616765.1 uncultured Candidatus Saccharibacteria bacterium | reverse complement strand
TATTTCTAATAATGTCCCTAAACTCGTAGGTGTATCTTATTGCCAACTCCCCTATTTCTGGCTCGTCGGCGTAAAAGCTGTGTGGTAGGCCAAAGTTTATATTCCAGAGTCTTAAAATTAGACCTACAACTATCGAGATTAATAATATTTTTCGGCTCGTCATGTGATCTGTTTGGCCTGTACCCTATAAATTTTTACCACCGTTTCACCCCTCAACTGGAAGGTTTTAACAAGTTTTTTAGATCCAATGTTACTAAAACTATAATCCATAACAAAATTTGTAGGTCGTTTTATACCGATTGCGTAATAAGCTTGGCCAGTGCCGTATTGGGCGTCCATATACCCGTCGCAAAAAGCCTTATCTTCATTAGACATAAACTTTAGCTCCTCGTTATATTGGATATTTTGCGCGTTTATAAAATCATTGATTTCATTCCAATAACGAGCGTGAGGAAAGCCGAAAAGTGGAATATAAGAACCCCGCATGTAGACCGGTTTGATGTCGGTTATTTTCTGCGCATCAAGTCTAAGACCCATAAATTCAAGGGTTTTTGACTCGTATGGGTATTCCTTTTGGTTATCTACAAAAATTAAGTAAGCTTGATAGTAAATAAAACTGAAAGTAATAATTAAAGCCGGAAGCACGATGTACCTGGCATATTTATTAATTTTAGTGATATAGCCTATTCCGATGCCACTCAAAACAAAAATCGGTAGCAAGAAGTTATAAATATGAGTACCCGGATTTTTCACCAGCAGTTCGAATAATCCAAACACAACTATAAACCAGATAACTAGAGGGTAATACTTTCTAATGCCGATTAAAGAAACAGCGGAGGTGATTAGCAGAACTGGCAAGACGGTATATGGGTTGTATAGCTCAATCAAGGCTTTGTACAAAGGTATTTTGGAATAACCAAGATCCAAGCCGACCCTGGCTGATAAGTAAGTTTGGTTTCTACTGTCCGCTGACAATGTTGATAGATACGGTAATAAGAACGGACTCAAAAGCACTAAACCGAGGAGGACATTTAAAAACAAGGCTTTTTTATTAGATATAAGAATTTTGAAAGTAAGAAGCAGAACAATCGGTAAAATCAATACTGCATCCCAATGGGAAAGGATGGATAAACACCATAGCACAGTACCTGTCAGACTGTAGAGATACAGATTCCTTGTCGGCAAATTGGGTCTTTTTAACATAGAATACATGAGCAAGGCGCCAAAACTAAAAAGTAGATTTAAATTCTGATATTGGGCTATTCGACCAAAGCCAGCAATAAAACCGTTAGTTAAAAAAAGAAAAGTGGCTGAAAAGGCAACGGTTTTGCTCAAAGTTATGTTTTTAACAAATAGGTAAAATAGTACCGAAGATAAACAGGAAGCGAGCGCAAATGGCAGTCTTTGAGCAAGCTCGTTTTTGTAGTTGTGGGTAATTGAGTAAGGTATGTAAGCTATCAGAAATTGCATTGGCCCCTTGCGTTGATCAAGCAAAAAACTCCATAACCCGTCTGGGTTTTTGGGAACCATAACAGCTTTTAGCTCGTCTCCATGATAGTCTGAATATCCCAGATTTGGCAACCGCAAACCTGCTGTCAAAATTAAAACAAAAGCGCATATTAACAGTGTGCTATGACTAATTATCCACGATTTTAAGGATGCCATACATGAAAACCATCCCTCCATTGGTTTAAGTACCAATAACATGTCAGCCAAAACACGGAAACCGGAATGTAGTACAACAGCTTTTTGTTGTAATGTTTAGCGAGATAAAGAAAGGCAATAATAAAGAGTGGCAAAAACCAAAGCAAATAAGTACGGTTCAACACGGGTGTAAAAAGCAGGAAATTCGTGGCCGACAGACTAGCTAAAAAGTATTTGTTTCTGACTTTACCTAGAACATAAGTAGCTACTACCAAGAACCAACCAAAATAAGTCGCCATAAAGTTGTAAAAGGCCAAAGGAATTATTTGAAAAAGTTCGATTTTTAAATAGTAGCTAAGGTAAAAAAGTATTGGTCTGCCTTGCAAGACACGACTACTGTGAACGAAGAGCGATCCTTGCAGATAGGTAATAAGATTAGAAAGACTGATTAAAAACGGCAAAGAGATTGTGGTAAAAACAATTCCGCAGGCTAACACAAACACCCTCCAATTTTTTGACTCAAGTAAGAATAGCGGCAAAAAGATGAGTCCGAAAGGCTTAAAAATTACTGATAAGGTAAAAAATACACCGGCAAGCACATCATCTTTTTTAAGTTTCTGTAATGCCAAGATGATAAAAAATATCGGTATCGGATCCACCAAGTTGTAATTTGTGTATCTTACCGTCAGATAAGGGTTAAATAACCAGACAATAACCCCAAAATATGCCGCCTTCAAGTCAAGCTTTTTTAGCTCCATAAACAAAAGTACCGCGACTGCAAGGTCAAAAACTAAAACCGAGCCCTTCCATAAAGTATCGTAATCCGTGCCAAATTTTAGTGCCAACATATAAAGGAAGCCAAATAAATATAAAAAGCCGGGAAAATACGCGTAGCCGTGGCCACCGATGTCGTCTTTATTCTCGTACGACCTGACAGTATGTTCGTAAGGATTCCCGCCTTCAAAAAAAGTAGTTATGGCTGTAACATAAGTCTGCGAGTCCTTACCGAGCTCCCCAAGGTCCGCCAATCTGTTATATAAACCGAGTAGTAAAAGCGCCGGGAGCAAAATTTTGCCGAGATGTTTGATCACACATCCATTTTAGCATTACGCAATTTTTAGGGTAAAATGTATCAGTAATGAATCTGGCCGTTATCATTGTCAACTACAACACCATGGATATTTTAAAGGACTGTTTGACTAATTTGTTGCAAACGGCACCACAGGAAACCAAGATTGTTATTGTTGACAACGGGTCAACAGACGGCTCGGCGGACATGATGGAGCAGGAATTTCCAAAGTCGCAGTTTCCCCAAGTCGAGCTGATCAAAACCCAAAATAATGGCTTGGCAGCGGGTTATAACTTAGGCATGGCCCATGCCCAAAACCCCGATTACTATCTATTTATGGGTACCGATGCCTTTCCTAAGCTGGATTGCATCCAAGGCGTTATGGATTTTCTTAGTCAAAACCCCCAAGCCGGCATCGCTACGGCAAAACTGGTGTTAAGATCCGGCAAGCTGGATATGGACGCACATAGGGGCTTCCCCACCCCTTGGACGGCACTAACGCACTTTTCCGGTCTAAATAAAGTCTTTCCAAAGTCGCGCTTGTTTAACAACTACTTTTTAGGCTGGCAAAACATGGCCGTTCCGCACGAAATCGATTTATGCATTAGTCACTTTATGGCGGTAAAAAAGGCAGTTTTTGACAAAATTGGGCGCTGGGACGAGGATTTTTTTGTCTACGGTGAGGATGTGGACTTATGTTGGCGGACAAAACAGGCCGGCTATAAAATTTACTACCTGCCACAGTACGAATGTCTGCATTATAAAGGCGTCAGTGTGGGGACGCGAAAAGAGTCGCTGGATGTGACTAAGGCCGACACAAAAACCAAAACCCGCATGAAGTCAGAAACCACCCGCGCGATGAGGTTATTTTACAGAAAACACATGTACAAAAAATACCCACGGATGTTGAACAAGCTTGTTGAATCGGGAATAGCGCTAATGGAGAAAGTAAGGAAGGGCTAAAGTTGTAGTGTTTTTTGATCGCCAGAATTAAGGTCCTTTACAGAGATTTTATTGCTCTTAAGTTCTTCTTCCCCGATAATTACTGCCTGCGGGATACCTTTTTTATCCGCGTACTTTAGCTGTTTTTCCAGCTTTGTGTTTGTGTCCAACCAGCAAACTACATTTTTCCCCTGTGCCCGTAATTTGTCCGCCACCTCCAAAGATTTTTTTAAGAATTTTGACTCGTCAGA
>CAZTSS010000069.1:1214-3927 GCA_964616765.1 uncultured Candidatus Saccharibacteria bacterium | reverse complement strand
TTACAGCATTGGCGATCGACCTTTATTAATTGCCTCGGTTTTAATGTTGGTGGTAGGGGTTCAGCTTGTGATGACGGGCTTACTAGGCGAGCTCATGATGCGAGTTTATTTTGAATCTTCCTCCCGCAAAACCTACGCCGTTAGAGAGATTTGTTAAGATTTTGAAATTTCCTGTAGTTATTTTTTACAATTCTAGCTATCTGTTTTTCTTGTTTTGACGCAAAAGACGGGAATATTTTTGCGTGAAAGATCCAGTTATCGTAAGGAGTTTCAGTCATTTTACCTACGATAGATTCATCGGAAGCTCTCACTTCGTTGCTACGGATTTCGGCCGTAAAATACGGAATCGCAAATTTACACAGTTGCTCGGATTCGTAATTGATCAGCTCTTTTTTATTCGGTTTAAAAAATCCGCTTGTATGGTTTTGGCAAAGTTTGTTATAAAAATACTTTTTGGGATCTTTTGTTTTGATTTGAGGAAAAGTATAGCTAAGATTGGTAAACCTATAAAGCCTTGTGGTTCTGGCTAATATCCTGGTTTTAAAGTTTGACGACCCTATAAGTGTCGATATTTCCGGAGTTCTTGCAATCAAATCTTTGGTAGCCTCTCTATAACCTTTGATAATTTGATCTACGAATATGTAGGGATGCTCCTTTTTTAACGGTAAATCGCCCCATTTTCCCTTTGATTTAACTACCCATTCGATTTTCGGGTTAAAGGGATCTTTTTCTGTCAAAACGGGTTTGAGGTAGCTTTTTATATCGTAAAGTCCACCTAAAAGAGCAGTATTGTTGTCTGTAGTCTGACCGCTAAGAAGTCCGGTAATTTTAATGTCAAACGGAAAATAAGCTATATCCGGAGTAAGCATAAACTCTACATCAAACATAAAGGGAGACGAGTTAGTCGCGAGTACATTTTCCATGTGAATATCGATAACCCTAAAATAGAGGCAAAAAGCCATAATTTTTCCAAAATTGTAATAATAAGAAGTGGGGTCTACACTGGCTTTATTACTTTGGATATAATCTCTGCTAATAAACCTTCCGTTGATAGTAAACTTTGGTAGAAAATCTTGTGCCCAAGATAAAAGGTTTGAAAGTTTAGAGAGAAAACTCTCAATATCCAAAACATTTTCGTATAGCACCTTTTCTCCTGATTTAATCTTGTACACGGCTTCATGCATGTCCCCCAAACCTTCAAAAGCATCCAAATCAGTCGTTTTTTTCCAATAACACATTTTTCGTTGTAGTAATTTTAAATGAGCACTTAAGAGCCTGTGGGAATTAGTATCAGTGGAATAATCTCTCAAAAAATTGGGCAGGTATTTATTAAAGGATACTTTTTGTCGATCTTTGTGGTAATGATAGACGGCGGGGATTAAATATAGATCATATAAGGTGTTTGTAAAGTCAAAAGAATCAATTCCGCACGGATACAATTGTGGGAAGTTATTTCTGCAGTAAGTTTCAAAAATCTCTTTTATGAGCATGTACCTGTTGCACAGCAGGTAGTTGTTCCGGCAAGGTTAAATTTTTTTGTTACGACTCTTTTAACGCCGTAATTGAACTGGTTGTATCCAGTTGCTTTGTTAAGCTTTGCTTGCATGTGGGAATTATACCATGCCGAGCGGAATTACCCTATAGTTTGACTAAAACTCGTTAATGAGGTAGAATGTTAGCTATGTCATCCTGTCTTATGCTGATGTACGCTCCATTACCATATAAATATAGAAGCTTGGGGATGAAAGATTTCGAGAGGTTGAATACTTAAGTAAGTATATTATTTTGGTCTTCAAATCCTTGAAAGGGAGGTGGACATGAAAAAGTTTTCTGTCCTTCTCGCCGTGATCCTCCTGATCACGGCACTCCCGGCGGCCACCCTGGCCGCGCCGGCCTCCGCGCCCGCGGAGGGAAAGGCCGGTCCCCAGCCGGGGACTGTCATGGTCCTGAAAATTGGGGCTACGGGGCTCTACAACCCCTGCACCTCCTCTTGGAACGGCGATGATTGGCCAGTAGAGTCGTTTCGGAGAGGGGAGCGGGTGACCGTGGCCCCGCCCCACCCGTCAGGTGGAAGCAATTCCGCCTGCGGGCGGACTCGGGTGGTCTCGGCTAAGACGGGCGAGGTCAGCTGGTTAGCCAGCTGGCTTTTGAAGCCGTCCCGTTGACCGCCCGCCATGTGCGCTCCGATGATTTACTCTTCATCTATTGAGTTCGTCGGAGCGCACAACCTTTTTTGCTAGGTTCCATACAGGTTATAATATCCCCATATTTTCTCTTAAGGTTGAACCGATAGACAAATATCTTTGTTCGTTGAATACCCAACCAGTTATAGGAATTATTGCATCACTAGGAAGGAAGTTAGACTATTTTTCGATTGAGACAGCAATATAGATTGTACAAGTAGATGTTCAGTTGGTATAATGTAGTTCATCTGTTTTTTAAGACACATCGTTTTTAGTGCAAACAGCGCCCTTTTACAACTGATACTGGACGACTTTTGGACGGACTAATTCAGTTCCCGATGTTTTTATTAATTGTAAGTATTTATTTGATTTTGGAAGTTGTGTTAGTTCGTCCACAGGACAACGAAGCCCAAAGCGTTTGCAGAGGGCAAATTTCTTTCATCCCGCACATTGCGGGAAGGAGATTAAGTCGGCAGATATTATTCGGGGTTATGAATACGATGAAGACAAATATGTGGTCATTACGGACG
>CAZTSS010000069.1:0-1204 GCA_964616765.1 uncultured Candidatus Saccharibacteria bacterium | reverse complement strand
ACGTGTAGTAACGATCATCTTTGTCCTGGTCAGCGCCCTGCTGACTCCGCTCGTGACGCCCCCCGTCGCTACTGCTTCGGCCTCCGTGATCGAGTCTGCCCCACCCCCGTGGGGATCTGCCACGCCCACCTTGCTGGTATCGCCCCTGACGGGCGAGGTTCACGCGGTGTGGGTTGAAGAAGGTGAGTATACCGTTATTCGCCACTCGGTCGAGTTGGCTATCGGTGTGTGGACCGGCGAAACATACCCAGTTGCGTACGGTGATGCGCCGGACACGGAATTCACCCCTGATGGCACGCTTCACATGGTATTTGAAAACCAGTTTATGGAAAACTGGGAAGTATATTATGTGAAGTTGGCGGTTGGAGCGGAACGATGGACGCCTCCTGTCCCGGTTTCTAGGACGACCGGGGAGTCGAGGAATCCTAGGATGTCTATCGCTCCGGACGGTATCATCCACACAACCTGGCAGGACCGGACGCCAGGCTACTGGGTAGTATACAAAGGTCGGTTGTGCAACACTGACCTGATGTTTTTTTGTAACTACCCGTTAGAAAACGGACGGGGCTTTGGTCCCGATGTCCTTGCCGATGGGCAGGGGCAGTGGTTCGTCTGGCAGGATGCCAAGTACTACGATGTGGGGAATTATATTCTCGTACATTTCCCCGGTGTGGAGTTGGCTGTCGTAGTTCACGAGACAGACCGCCCCGTAAACAACCTCCGTCTAGTACCCCGCACCTTGCCAGGTGGAGGAGTAAGGATTCGTTGGACGGACGCGGACGGTGAAGAGTGGTTCTGTGACGGGTGGCTACATCCACAAACTGGAGAAATCCAACTTAGGGATGTGTTACCGTGGCCGCCTGAGCCGGTATCCCACAGCATTTTTCTCCCGTTCGTTATGCGTTAGTTGAAAAAGGCAGAAGGAGGGGCAGGTTGTCGCACAAAGTCGTGTGTCGATTTGCCTCTCCTGAAGTCAGAATAATTAATTTATAGAAACTGCGCTGGATATTGTTATCTGTTTGTCAGAGTAAGTCGGTTTAGTGTCCAACAGTAGAATTGTCGCCCAGAAACTGGTTATTCAGTTCCAAACCATCCGCAATGTTACCGCCACGGCCCAAAAAAGAGTCGGAAATTTTGCAATTTTTGCCGATCTGCCAAGCGTCCAAAATATTACTCCGCACAATCCGGCATCCTTCACCCACAA
>CAZTSS010000068.1:0-3970 GCA_964616765.1 uncultured Candidatus Saccharibacteria bacterium | reverse complement strand
CGTTACCACAAAGGTTTAATTTGAAAAAGCGACATTTCGTTTTGCGAGGACTATAATTACCTTATGGAACTTAACTACGATGGGCAATGACCGAAATGAACGATATGAATAAATGGGCAAAAATTACAATAGTTTCTCTGACATTTTTGGTGATTTTACTGGGTGCGGTAAATCTGTTTTTAGTTGTCAACTCGTTATCGTTGGTCAGAAAACTTGCCCAGGAGAGTGGTTCTAGTTTCCAAACAAGTCAGCCAACCCCCGTAGCAGACAATCAAGCAGACCAGCCGTGCCCGTGTTCCACAAATTTTGAAAAAACATTGGTGCAGGAGCGCGGTGTGATCAAAAAACTGCTGGACGACAGAGATTTGGGCTCGGAGTACATGTACGAGTTTTATTTTGAAAAGCCGTTTTTGCTCTGGTCTAACGCCACAGGATTCCCGCAATTTGTGGACAGTCTAGAGCTTTATCCCGCGGACAACACCACTTTTACAGACGGCATGTTTTTTAAGATTGACGACTATTTAAACATTCCCGTGGAGATTGCTGGCGAGCTGACTTGGGGTTACGCGGAATCCCGCGTGATAAAAATTCAAGCCATTACGCACTTGCCCCTAAAGTCCGTCCGCTGATTTATTGCTATAATTGCCTAATGAGTGATCACGACATCCCGTATTTTATGTGGGACTACAATTTAACCAACGCTCAAATTAAACACCTTTTGCATAACGGCACAGAGGCGGAGAAGAAGTGGCTGATGGGCAAGATTTTAACTCACGCCCAGTTTGACGACATTTGGAACTATTTTTCCTTAGCAGAGCTGGCGGAGGTTTTTAAGACCCTTCATGTGTCAGGAAAGGCAAAAAAGGACTGGCAGACCGCTCTACAAGTTTGGGGTTATGACATATGACTAAAATAATGCAGGGAGATTACAAGGACATCTTGAAACCCCACCAAACAGATATTCTAAAGGAGTTTTTTTCCGAACCACAAGCGGAAGGCTATTTTTTAACCGGTGGCACTGCTTTGGCAGCCTTTTACTTACATCATCGACACAGCAAGGATCTGGACTTTTTTAAAATCGGCGATTTTGACACCTTTTTTATCGACAGATTTGTCCGCAGGATGGGGGAAAAGTATGACTGTGTGGTGACCGGCAAGGTAAAAAGTCCTACATACTGTGAGTATTATCTTGATAATAATCAAGCGGGATGGGTTCAAAGGTTGGATTTTGTAAAAGAACAGCCGGTAAGGTTTGGAGATTTGCATAATCAGGATGGGATTATTTATGACGACTTAATAAATATTGCCACCAATAAGATCTGCGCCATTTACGGCAGATTAGAGCCCAAAGACTATGTCGATTTGTATTTGATAGTTAATGGTTTGGGGTTGGACTTTGAGACTTGTTTTGACTTAGCTAAGCAGAAGGATGCTGGTTTGCATGAATTTTACTTTGCAAATATTTTGGAGAAAATCAGCCTTACAGGTCTTAAAGGCATTCTCCTAAAAGAGCTAACGGAGGACGACTTAAACAACTTTTACGACGACATCAAGGTTAAATTACTAAAAAAAGTCAAACCCGAATGATACTTTTATGGAATTTCACCCCGTTGTCCAAAAGATTAAGGAGTTGCTGGAGAGTAGGCAAGTTTTGTACGACTATTTTGAACACGAGCCCGTCCGCACCAGCGAAGAGGCGTCAAGGATTCGTCCCGGTTACAGCTTAAAGCAGGGAGCTAAGGCGCTGATCGTAAAGACCTACCTTAAGAGTCCTGCCGATACTGCTAGCACATCTAACATTGCTAATTCCAACGGACGAGCACCTAAAGAAGATTTTGTCATGTTGGTGATTCCGGGTGATGCTAGGTTTGACGGCAAGAAAGTCAAAAAGCTACTAGATGCTAAAGATTTACGGTTTGCGACGGAGGAAGAGGTTAGCCGACTGACCGGAGGAGTGCAGGTGGGTGGCGTTCCGCCTTTTGGAAGTCTGTTCGGTCTGACAACTTATATGGATCCGCAAATCCTGCAAAACACCAAAGTCATTTTTAACGCTGGAGATCGGCGGGTGAGTGTGGCTATGTTATCGGTAGAGTATGTTGCCGTGGAGAAGCCCAAAATTGTAGCACTTCTGTAGCAACAGCATCGATTGGCTGTGTCGACTCATGTCTGTGACAGTGTCCGCTAACTTTAGGCGTGTTGGGTTTGGGGTTTGATCAGTTTTGCCAAGTCAAAAAGAACGGTAATACCAAGACAAAGCCCAACAATTAACAGCCAGTTTTTACCTCCAATGGGTGTAGTCTCAAAAAAGCCGGAAAGCGGCGTGTAAATAATTATTAAAGTCGCAAGAATGGACCCCAAAGTCGCCCAAACCAGATGCTTATTGACAAGGGGGGAGCGACTCAAGACCGGTTTTCTAAACGATCTAAAGGTGAATGCAGTAATAACTTCTACACAAATCAGAGCGGCTGTGACCGTAGTGGTTGCGGTTACATGATCCTGACCCCACAGGTTAATGCTAAAGTAGTTGGCAACCAAGGAGAAGACCGACATCAGTAAACCGGCAAAAACTATGGTCCCAAGAACAAATTTGTTAAGGATGGTTTTTGCCCCTCTGGGTTTAGCCAGCATGATATCGGGCGAGGTTGGGTTAAAACCTAAGGTAATTGCCGGAATACTGTCAGTGACCAGATTCATGAATAGGATTTGGATTGCGGTGATTATCGGCACCTGCCAGCCTAGTGTGGGAGCTAATAGCACGCCAATAAACAAAATAATTAGCTCCGCAAAATTGCATGCCAGCTGAAAGGCCACAAATTTCTGGATGTTATTAAAGACCCCGCGGCCTTCCCGGATGGCGGAAATTATGGTGGCAAAATTATCATCTTTTAAGGTTATGTCGGCGGTGGCGCGGGAAACATCGGTGCCGTTTTTGCCCATAGCTATGCCTACATGTGATTCTTTAAGCGCGGGTGCGTCGTTGACGCCGTCTCCGGTCATGGCCACAATATGACCTAACTGCTTAAGTGCCTTAACAATACGGATTTTGTGTTCCGGACGCACCCGCGCAAAGATTACCGTGGTTTTTACCGCTTCCCTAAGCTCTTCTTCGCTTAAGTCGTCCAACTGCACTCCTTCTAACGCCTTGCCCACAAGTCCAATCTGTTTACCAACAGAAATGGCCGTCTCCACATTGTCGCCCGTGATCATTTTGACTTCAATACCTGCTGTTTTTGCCGTTTGCACCGCTTTTGACACTTCTTCGCGCGGAGGGTCTTCCAAAGCCAAAAGCCCGGCAAAGACCAGATTTTCTTCCTGATACGGCATATCCTGCAGGACAGAAGTGTCTGCCTTCTTATACGCCAGTGCAAGCGTTCTGTACGAGCCCCGTGACATCTCATCAATCAGCGTTCGGACAATTTTTTTGTTTGACTCTGTAAGATCGACTTCTTTTTCTCCTTTTGCCAGTTTTGAACATTTTTCCAAAATGACTTCCGGAGCTCCTTTGGCGTAAATAACCAGGTCATCTTTATTGTCATTTTGACTGTTTTCGTCCACCAACACCGACATCATTTTTCTTTCGGAGCTAAACGGGACTTCTTCTAGTCGATCATAGGCAAGATTCTCTCTATATAGACCTGTTTTTGCCACCAAAACCAGCAAGGCGCTTTCGGTAGGGGAGCCGTTGACGGACAGTTCTTTGGCGTTTTCCAGTTTTTCGACTTTTGCGTCGTTACAGATAACGGCGCATTCCAAAAGTTTTTTTAAGTCCGCCGACCCCACAGAAATTTCCATCGCCTTTGATCCGTCCTTGGTCACTTTAACTACCTTGCCGTCCAGATTAAAGCCCGCGCCGGAAACCTCGTACATATCGTCGCCACAAAAAATCTTTTTTACCGTCATCTGCCCTGTGGTTATTGTTCCGGTCTTGTCGCTACAAATAACTGTGGTTTCTCCCAAAGTCTCAATAACG
>CAZTSS010000067.1:0-4064 GCA_964616765.1 uncultured Candidatus Saccharibacteria bacterium | reverse complement strand
CCTTCCATCCTAGGTCTAAGTCTCCGATTGGTGCTGGCATTAAACCATACTTTTTCTGTTTTGCAATATGTAACTCTATGACAAATTTCCTGATAGAAAAAAAGAAGACATTTTTAGCGACTCTAGTACTTAGCGTTATTTTTTTGTTAGTTTTTTTGATTTTTAGGTTGGGTTTATTGACCGGATTCGGGAGGGTAGTTGGTTCTACAAAGCCAGAAGTCAAAAAAGAAGCTACCGCGCCGTCAGTCTTTAAGCAGGAAATTAAGCCGATTTATTTGGCCCCAAAAACAGTTACATTTAAAGAAAGAACTTTAGAAATTGAGGAGGTTGGGGTAGAGGAGGGCGGTTTTTTAGGTGTGCCTGCAAGCTGGTATACGGCGGGCTGGTATAAAGATGGCGCCAAACCCGGGGAAGAGGGTAATGTTGTTGTGGATGGTCACTACGACACTAATACCGGCGCGCCCGGCGCTTTTTGGGAGTTGAAGGATTTGCAGATTGGTGATAAAGTCTTGTTGGCTGACGCGCTTGGGCGCAGATTTGAGTATGCCGTCACCCAAAAGTCGTACATAAGTATAACCGACCCGGAGCGCGCTAAAGTTTTTGACAGCACCGAAGCCAGGCAGTTGACGCTGATTACTTGTGGCGGTGTTTGGGATTACGCCAGCGGAACTTACAACAAACGACTTGTAATTAAGGCGGAATTTGATAAGATGGAAAAGAATTGGTAATTACCAAGTTGCGGTTTTCCTTTTTAATCGGGGAGACGGCGTGGGGCAGTGGCCGCCTCTCCGATTAAGACTCTCGAGTACATAAATTCAACAAATTAGAAAGGACTAAAATGAACGCAAAGAAGTCAAACGGGCAAGTTACTTACTCAAGTTTTGCCAGCAAGACCGACTCCGGTCAATCGGATAAAGTTAATAGTGGTGGTTCGTCCGGCACAGCCAGCACAGGGGGCGCCGACAGACCATCCAGTGTGAATTATTATCGGGAACCCCAGCAAGGTCAGCCCACTTACCAGGAATATCTAGATAGTTATCAGGGTGACATGGTGTCGGTAGAGGGTGTGTTGGAAATTCTGCCGGATTACGGCATTTTGCGCCAGGAAGACCACGCAGGTATGGATGAGAATCTGCCTAAAGATGTCTATATTAGTTTGTCGCAAATTAAAAGATTCTCTTTAAGGCTGGGCGACAAGGTAAAGGGGCAGGCAAGGCCACCAAAGGAAGGGGAAAGATATCTATCCATGCTAAAAGTCGAGCAAGTGGAGGGTATAGATCCGGAAGAAGCCAAAAGGCGACCCAGCTTTAGCAAGCTTACGCCTATTTTTCCTAACGAGTGGATGAAACTGGAAACTGATGCCGATATTATTGCCACAAGACTAATCGATATTATCTCGCCCATAGGTAAGGGTCAGAGAGCCATGATTGTTGCACCCCCAAAGGCTGGAAAAACCTTTTTGCTTAAAGATATTGCCAACGGTATAACAAAAAATTATCCGGAAGTGGTGTTAATGGTGGCACTTATCGGGGAGCGACCGGAGGAAGTTACGGACATGAGGCGCAGTGTTAAGGGCGAAGTCTTTTCCAGCAACTTTGATGAGAAGGCAGAAAACCAAACCGGCGTGGCGGAGGTATGTTTGGAAAGGGCAAAGCGCTTAGCGGAAAAGGGCAAGGATGTGGTGATTTTAATGGACTCTCTTACAAGGCTAGCTAGGGCTTACAACATGGTGGTTCCGCCCTCCGGCAGGACGCTTTCCGGCGGTTTTGACCCGTCTGCGTTGTATCCACCCAAGCACTTTTTTGGTGCTGCTCGTAAGTTTGAGGAAGGTGGTTCGCTGACGATTGTGGCCACGGCTTTGGTAGACACCGGCTCAAAAATGGATGATGTTATTTTTGAGGAATTTAAAGGTACAGGCAACATGGAGTTACGGCTTGATAGGTCACTGTCGGAAAGACGAATTTTCCCAGCTATAGACATTAAAGCAAGCTCCACTAGGCATGAAGAAAAACTGTACGACGCTAAGACTTTGGAAGCGGTCTATAGATTAAGACGGATGGTCGACCTTTTGGACGACCGACAGGCCACCGAGCTTGTGATTACAAGACTAAAAAAGTCCAAGACTAACAAGGAATTCCTGGAAACTTTGCATCAAGCACAGTCTGCGTAAACCTGCTAGAATTACTCAATCGGCTTGTTAAATCAAGTTGGGAGGGCTTTGCGATCATTTGAGGAGTGGGCGTCCCGTAGCCAAAGGCGAAGGGACAGGGACCCACTCCGAGAAGGACGCAAAGCCCGACCACGGAAGGTTTGCAAACTATGCTTTTCACAATCGGTCGTCCGATGTCCAAAAGGTTTGTAGAAATTCGCTTTACTGACCTTTTGCCTTATGGGCGCAACAAATTACTATCTACCCTCAAAAACCTGGCTTTATTTTTCAAATGGCTGGGTGTATATGTGGTACTTAAAGTCAAAAGAACCGCGGTGTTATTTGGTCGGCTGACTGTGTTAGCGATTGTCCAAGTCCGCAACTTAAAGTCGTACATGGTGGCTAAACTTATTTGGTCGAGAGGCCGGCTTGGCAGACCGGTGGCAAACTTTGTCGTCATGTCGCTTGCTTTGTCGGTCTTTTTCTTTGGCGAGATCCTAAGTGGTTCCAAATTTGTCGTTAGCAAAGAGGTGGATGCTGACTACCTAAAAACTACCGTCGATATTATTCCGGAAAAAAACATTGCTCTGACCACCATTCCGGAAGAGCGCCAGCGCACCCAGTATTTGTCGTACACTATTCAGTCCGGCGACACTTTGTACAGCATCGGCAACAATTTTAAGGTGTCAATTGACGCGCTTAAATATGTCAACAATCTCTATGACGGCTCGATTTTGAAGGTGGGGAGCGAGATTGTTATTCCGCCGGCTTCCGGTTTGATTCATAAAGTTGAGTCGGGCGATACGCTGGCGTCTATTGCGACAAAATATTCGGTGCCCGCCCAGGCCATTGCGGATTTTAACTATCTGTTAGAGCCCGGCAGACTTGCTTTGGGGACGGAACTGGTTATTCCGGATGCCAAAATCCCGCAACCCGTGGTGCTAGATTTGCCGTATATTCCTGCCACTGTAAATCAGGGGGCAACGGATGCTAACGCCAAAAAGGGTTGGTGTATGTGGCCTACCGGCGCTACGGTTATCACCCAAAATTTTTCCTGGTATCACAACGGTCTTGACATTGGCGCTTCGTGGGGTGGGGCAATGCCTCCAATTTATGCCTGCGCAGGGGGTACTGTTGTCAGAGCAGGTTGGGATCCGTTTGGTTTGGGTTTGCATATCAGGGTCGACCATGGAAACGGCTATGAGACTGTTTATGGACATATGAGCCGGCTGGATGTAAGCTACGGTGACAAAGTCAAAAAAGGCGAGGTTATGGGGCTTATGGGTAGCACCGGGCGGTCTACTGGTCCGCATGTTCACTTTATGGTTAAATACAACGGCTCGCCCCAAGATCCGTTAAAGTACATTTAGTATTAGCGACTAGGTTAAAATATGACAGATAAAGTCAAAATTACAATTAAGGCGGGCGACGGGGGGGACGGGGCGGTTTCTTTTCATCGAGAGAAATTTGTTACCCGCGGCGGTCCCGATGGTGGCGACGGCGGTAAAGGAGGTTCGGTGTATCTGGTTGCGGATACTAATGTTTCTACCCTGGATGATTTTAAGTCAAAAAAAGTGTTTTCCGCTCAAAATGGTCAGCCGGGTAGAAAGCTTAGAATGGCTGGCAGGGATGGGGAAGACAATGTTATTAAGGTGCCACTAGGGACTTTGGTGTTTTTGACGGACGACTGGGACGGGGACAGTCGGGTACGGAAATCAAGAGAGTATTCTGGTATCCAAAAGTCGTCCGATTATGAAGGTAACACGCGGAGTCTAACTCAAGATACATCCCGCAGATTAATTGCCGATCTTTCTACGCTTGGTGAGCCGTTTTTGATCGCCAAGGGCGGTCGGGGAGGCAAGGGTAATTACAAATTTAAGTCGTCCACCAACCAAACGCCTACGCAGTATATTCC
>CAZTSS010000066.1:0-4113 GCA_964616765.1 uncultured Candidatus Saccharibacteria bacterium | reverse complement strand
TTTGGGCGTCGCGGATTTTTGCCTGCATCATCTCGTCTTTCTCGTTGACTTCTACGCGTAAATCCGCCTCTTTAAGGAGTTTTGCGACTTTTTGGGCGTAATCATTATTTTTCTCGGAGATCGGTATCAGAACGACTTGGACAGGCGCCAACCACACCGGAAACGCTCCGGCAAAGTGCTCTATCAGAAGGGCCATGAGTCGTTCATACGAACCGAGGACCGCCCGATGCAGCATCACCGGAACAGCCTGCTTGCCTTGCCGATCGATAAAGCTAAGGTTAAATCTCTTTGGCGTGGCAAAATCCAACTGAATGGTAGGAATTTGGATCTCTTTGCCCAAAGCGTCCTTAAACATAAAATCCAATTTAGGTCCGTAAAGCGCTGCCTCGCCTTCTCGTCTTATGGCGTCCAGACCCATCTCATCGGAGATTTCCTGCAAGGTCTTTTCCGCTAAATCCCAATATTCCGGCTCGCCAATGTATTTTTCTGGGTGGGCGTAGTCCCTAACCGATAGCGACACCCAGTGATGTTCCCATAACCCTAAAGATTCATAAAAATCTCTAACCACATTAACTAAACTTCTTATTTCATTCTTTACTTGCTCCGGAGTACAAAAAACATGGCCGTCTTCGATTGTTATTGCGTACACGCGATTCAGTCCACCTACTTCCCCGGCCTTTTCTGCCCTGTACTGTTTGTCCGATTCCATATAACGGATCGGTAAATCGTTGTACGACCTAATTTTTGACGCGTAAATCTGTGTATGGTGCGGACACTGCACCGGCTTTAAAACAAAGTCATGCTTTTGTGCAGAGCTGACATGAAACAACTCGTCGCCGAATTTTGCCGCGTGACCGGAGGTCTCAAACAAGCTGATTTTAGCTAAAGACGGTGCAGAAACCTTAGAAAAGCCGTAGTTTCTGCAAACTGCTTCAATATGTTTCTGCAACTCCTCTTTAATTATCGTGCCTTTTGGTGTGTACAGCGGAAGTCCCGGTCCCACCAAGTCAGAAAAGCAAAACAGCTCCAATTCCTGCCCTAGCTTTCTGTGATCGCGCTTTTTGGCTTCTTCCAGATTTTTTAAATAGTCATCCATAGCCTCTTGCGAATCAAACGCTGTGCCGTAAATGCGCTGGAGCATCTTGTTTCTTTCGTCGCCCTTGTAATAAGCGCCCGCGATAGAGAGCAGTTTAAACGCCTTAATTTTACCGGTCGACTCAACATGCGGACCAGCGCACAAATCCACATCGTAATATGGACTTTGGGGGTCGCCCGTAATGTAAACGGACACTTTTTCTCCCCGCGAGGCGATTTCTTTGACATTTTCCAGTTTGTACCAATTGTCGTCAAACAGCTTTTGCGCTTCCGCTACAGTAATTTCTTTGCGGACTATGGGGAGATCGGTGTCAATCATCTTTTGCATTTCTGCTTCCAGTTTTGGCAGATCCTCCGGCGTGACTTTATAGTCCAGATCAAAGTCAAAGTAAAAACCGTCCTCGATGGGCGGTCCCATGACTTTTTTAAGCTGGGGCCACAGGCGCTGGGCGCTACAATGCAAAACATGCTCCGCGCTGTGGCGCAGAGGCATTAACGAGTCGTCTTTTAATTCATTTTTAATTTTTGACATGTGTCTCCTTTTTTGAGCATTTGCTCTTTGTGAATTTTACTACAAATACAGAGATTAAGTTAGAGTACAGCATTTACCCCTTACGGGGTGGTTGTGGTTTGATAGGATGTAATTAATAGATCGATCATTCCGGGCAATTATTTAATCCTTTGAGTAATTTGTCAAATATTTTACCTTGTAAGGACAACCGCATTCGGTAACAATCTCCCCGGACCCACAACATAGCTGTCGTTTATATACATCGCCGAGCTTCCCCCACCGTCCAGATTTAAAGCGTGTTTAGCCCCCAGCGCCTTCATCGCGTATGCGGCCTCCTCCGTTGTCGCGCCGGTAATTGTGGCTAGATAAATATTCTCCCCTCCCACACCAATAACGCCCCGCATACCCTTGATTTTTTGATACGCCGTCAAACTACTATCTTTTACCACCACCTCACCGTCCTTGAGCAAAGAAGGATAATTAGAAATGGCCGCGTCCACCCCGCCACCCCCATAGTCGCTGGATTTTTTATAAAACGAGGCCGAGTGATCTTTAAAGGTAAAAAGTCCCGTAGCCGCCCAGCCCAAAGCGTGTTTGTTAATCCATTTGTCGTGGTCGCTTGAATATAGCGCATACTCGTAGTAATTGGTTTTTCCCGCGCATTCCGCATAATCAGGCGGACAAAAATACGAGCCATTCATGCCGGCAAAGCCCCCCGCGTCTTTAATATGGTCGGCCAGCGTTTTTGTATCGCAGTCTTTCTTGCAGTCGGACGACTCTGCGGACACGGTTTTTACTTTTACTGATGATAACGGAAGTTTGATCAGATACACGCCATGAGTGCCTTTTTCTGTCCGGACGGTTTGGTACGAGTAGCCTTCTGTAGGAGCGGGCGGAGGTGGTGGCAAGGTGGCCAGATAGGTTTTATAATTATTATCCATGTTTTGGTTGGCTTCGGTAAGTTGGGCGGTTAGCTCGTCGAATTTTTGGTCAAGAAGTAGTCCGCCCCAAGCCGGCAATTTTTCTTGATAAGTCGTAGTGGAAAGCTTAACTCCGGAGTTTCTGGTCAGTTTTAAGTTAAACGCATCGTACAGATCATAAACACCTGTATATTTTGGCTGGTCGGCTATGGTTTTTTCCAGATCGGCGAGTTGGGTTTCCAGATTCAGTGCGGTAGTTTGCGCTGTCATATAAGCCAAATGATCGCTGAATAAAAACTCCGGTAGGTTCTGGTTTAGGTTTTCGGACTGTTCTTTTAGGGACTTAAGATCGCTTTTAACTCGGCTGGCTTCTTGACTGGCTTGATACAGATAATAACCACCGCCTCCGAGAATTCCCAACGGAAGTAAAACAGTCAACAGTTTGGACAGAATCTTAAGCATCTCGATCAATGGCAAATTTAATTTTCCTATTTCTATCATCGATATTTTGTTTTCTTAATATTTTTATTGCCAGAGATACATCCCGTTCTAATGCTTTACTCGAGACACCTCTATTTTTATGGCGCGTCTGTTCTAGGATATCGAAGAATGTCTTTTTACTGTCAGAATTTTCTACCATAACTAATTTAAGTATCGCAATTTTAGTTCCCGGTATCAAGGGGTAACTTCATACTACATACGACTTATAACAACATTGATTTATTCGGCTGTTCGTGATAATAATGTCGGCTAGTGGTAAGCCTTATTAAACTAAAAAACAGTTTGTGGATGGATTATTCTTTGTGGCGTTCTCGACCCATCTTCTGCCCAGCCCTAAAGGAGAAAGTACATTTCACACTTTTAGGATGGAATCACATTACAAAGCCTAGATCTCGGTCTAGAACCACCAAAGACATGTATCGCAGACTTAAGTTACTTCCATATGCTAAGGCGATCGTTGAAAAATCCACAACAATTCAAAATGTTAGAACACGAAACGGGAAAACATTCTATTTATTGCAATCTGTAGAAGTAATTGAAGATAAAACAGGGAATAAGTTGCCAAAGCAGGTCAAGGTTATAATAATCGACACTGCTACAGGCAAGAAATTCTATTCAGTTATGAGTAGGTGACTGTCTTAGCTAGCGATATATGTGAAGTGCCTCACGCTTAAGTCTTTTAGGACAATAGCGTACTGAAGACCTGGGGTCTCATCACTCCACGAGGGTAATGTAGCAAACTTTAAGTTACTTGTCAAAAGCCATGATTCTTAACGTGTACAAGCCAAAGGGGTGGACGAGCAACGATGTGGTGCAGAAAATTAAGCACAGTTGCGGTTTTAAAAAGGTCGGTCACGCGGGGACGCTGGATCCACTGGCGGAGGGCGTCTTATTGGTTTTAACTGATACCGACACCAAAAGTCAGGACGAGTTTATGGGGTTGCGTAAAGAATATGTGGTTAAACTGGCGTTGGGTTTAGTTTCGGATTCGGACGACTTGGGGATGCCGGTTAGACCGGGCGATTTAGAGATCGCCGGCAAAATTACGCGCGAGGCTTTTGTTTCCGGCCTAAAAAAGTATGTTGG
>CAZTSS010000065.1:0-4201 GCA_964616765.1 uncultured Candidatus Saccharibacteria bacterium | reverse complement strand
GAAGAGTTTTGGTACAAAGGCTTTGGAGGAAAATTTTATGGAACTTATTTCTTCTGTTAGGGCCAATAAACCGGCAAAGGCGAACGAAAATTGGATCAAGTCCGTCTACATCTCTGCTACTATGAGTCCGTCGGCTCAAGTTAGTTTCTAATTCCGTGCTTAAAACTACCGCCGTTAGGTGGTGGATATAGCCTACCCGAACAAAGTGAGGGCTTGCGTAGCAAGGAATTACAGCAAACTACCTGCGTAAGCTGGCAGTTGTTGATATTTGGTTTTAGAGTGTTAATCCAGAAAAACTTGGACAACATTTTCTTTAGCTATCAATACGCCCTGATGAATAAGGTATTTTTTTTCTGACGCGGATGCTTTGTCGACTATTAAATAATCCTTAACCGATGAGATAAGGTTTGCGTGTTGCGGAAGAATATCAAATTCTCCGCGATCGTTGTTGCTTGTGATTGAAAAACAGTTACCCGCAAAAAAGGTTTTTCTGGTGCTTTTTACTGTTGCCTGAATTTGGTGTCGTACGCTACTTATCATATTTTTACAGTTGGATATCTTCCATAGACGCGATATACATGAATTTATATGTTGGGATGCTGTCGTATTTACCCGAGATAATAGCTTTTACATCTCTTAAGGAGTCGGCGAGTTTTACATACCCCCCCTGTCTGCCGGTTTGATCTGCCGAAACAAAAAAGTTTTGTGTTAAGTAATTTTTAATTTTTAGCGATCTTTCATATAAAGTTTTGTCTTCGTCGGACAGTTCCGATTCTCCTACAAGTGCGACAATCCTTTCCAGATTTACAGCTTTCTTTAGAAGCGCTTGTGCTTCTAGGGCTATGGCGTAGTGATCGTGACCAACCACGCCTGGAGATAAGGCGGACGAGGAGGACGCCAGGATATCTATAGCAGGCATCCTGCCTTCTCGGTAGATGTCCCTAGTCAGTACAATTGATGTGTCTAGAAAATCGTAAATTGCCTGTACACCCTGGTCTAACACATCGTCGGCCGGCAAATAGATGGCCTCTATTGTCGTTATATGTCGGTCGTTTTTTGAGACCAGTCTTTCATGTAGGTTTGCCATTTGGGATATTAAATTGGCTTGATAGCCGTCCTCGGATGGTAGGCTGTCTGTCACTAGTGCCAATTCGTTCCCCGCTTGGGCGTAACGGTACGCGTTGTCCATAAAGACCAAAACATTCTTTGCCATGTCGTCCCTAAAATATTCGGCAACAGTCGACCCGGCGTGAGCTGTGAGATACCTTATAACGGGGGAGTCTCCCATGGTTCCAAAGATTAGTGCCGTGGACTTAAGAATTTTAGCTATTGAAAGCTCCCTATATAATTCGTGACCTTCTCTGGATCTTTCTCCTACACCGCAGAAAACCGAAACCGTGTTTTCTTCATCTTTTTGGACGATATTATGTAAAATTTCAGTCAGTAAAACAGTTTTACCTACGCCGGCGCCACCCAGCAGACCTGTTTTACCCCCCTTTATTATCGGACAAAATAAATCTACAGCTTTAATTCCCGTCTCTAGAACCTCTTTTTTGCTTTCCACATCGGTTATTTCTGCGCTTTGGCCAAAGATAGGTCTCTCAGCGACTCTTGAGAGGTCGGTCATGCCGTCCCTGCTGTTACCAAAAACATCAAACGCTCTGCCTAGAGTCGAGTGGCCTACGGGAATAGTAAGACCTTGGCCTGTATCCACAACCTTACATCCGCGTTTAAGCTCTTCCTGTCCGCTTAAAATCAGACACGCCAATCTGTCAGCATTTACCCATTTTAGACCCATCAGCTTGAACCCTTGATCCTCATGAGATGTCAAAATAGTGTTGATTTGGGGTTTATTGTCCTCTAAAAATTCAACCTCTGCCATATAGTCCCTTACGGTTAAAACTTTGCCTGGTTGTTTTTGATTCATGCTGTCCTCCTTGCGAAAAATGCCATAGCCTGCTCTTGCTGTTTTTTGTTTTGTAGTCGGTGTTTGATCAGCAGTTTCTGCAACTTGCTTTTGTGTAAAGACATTTTTATGTTTTGACTCGCGGTGTCCAGACTCATCATTCTGGAGCTATTTTTTGCCAGATTTGATTCCATAATGGTTTGGGTAAAAAACGAGCTCAATAGCTGTTGCTCAAAAATACCCAGAACCTTCTCAATGCTTGGTTCAAAGATAAAAGAAAGGGTTGGCCGGTCGGATACTACGGCTGTAAATTTTTTGGTTAATTCGGTAAGTTGGGGGGTTTGACTTACAATAGTGTTGAATAAGCCGTGGTAGATTTTTACTTCTGCATATTTGACGATGTGGGTAAAGAGCCTGTTAATATAGGCCTCTTCAGAGTTTAGGTTGTCCTCTATGTCAAAATATGTATACTGTTTTTGAAAGCCAGCTTTTTCCAGCCATATTTTGCCAAGTCTTCCCGCCACGGCGAGGTCGCTTTGACTATCCGCTTGGGTTTTCATAAATAGGTCAAAAACACCTCTGTTTATTGACCCGTATAGACCAGTGTTGGAAGTAAACAGTAGCGCCAAACTCCTGCCGTTAGTTTCCTGTCTAAAAGTTTTATGGTTAAGCTGAAAATAGATATTACTGACATTCTGATAGATTTCCAGAAGAGGGTTATAGAAATCGCGGTTTTGGAGAACGGCATCCTTAGCTTTACGCATGCGGACCGATGCAATTTCCTGATAAGTCTCTGTTATTTGCTGCAGAGTTTCCAGGGCTGTTGTATATTGGTGAAGCTTTTGTTTCATATCCGCGACCTTTAAATTAACTCCATTAAATTAACTCCATGTGCTTTGCGCTCACTAAGCCTAGCAACTTGTTTAGGTCTTCGCACGAACCCACCATGCTGTCAACAGTTTTTTTATAATCTGAATCTTTATGATACTTGTCCGCGATTTTCCTACATTGGTGTCTTAGCTCCTCTATCGTCTTGGTTTGCAGAGTTTGACTCCAAATTAGGGTAAATAGCAAAATCTGTAGGTTGCTTGGTATGACATAATCTGACTCCTGATTAAAGAAGCCTTGGATTAGTTTCTCACCCATCGCCAATGTGGATTTTATGCCTTGGTTTATCTCTGCACCAAAGTGAATAAAGCTCTGGGTTTTCTCCAGCTGGGTTAAAAAGCCAGTAAGCTCTCTTGCTACTGACCATTTTAGTTTAGTTTGGGTTTGTCTGCCGACTCTGGTCACGGACAGAAAGTGATTTACAGCCGGTCTTATGCCCTGAACAAACAGATCTTCGTCAAAATAAATATGTCCATCAGTAATTGACATAAGATTAGTTTGAATATAGCCTGCAACATCTCCCTGGACAGTTTCTGCTACAGAGAGACATGTTAAGGCATTTACGCCTGTTTCAGTTTTAAAATACCCCGCGCGTTCCAAAAGGCGAGAGTGGGTATAAAAGATATCTGCGGGGTAAGCCGATCTGCCCGGAAATTTACCAGCCAGCAAAGCCACCTCTCTGTAATATTTGGCATGATCTGTCAGATCGTCCAGAATTAGCAAAACATCCCGACCCAGATTTAAGAAGAATTCCGATAAAGTCATAGCCGAGAAGGGGGTTAAGTAGACTAGTGGGGCGGGATCGGCCGCATAACTTGCCACTATTACGCAATTACTCTGGATGCCGTGATCCGCAACAAAAGTCTCAACTTTTTTTATGTCAAGCGCTGGTTTTCCAATACAAGCATACACGCAGACAGTATTTTGCCTGGCTTGAGTTAACATAGTTTGCAACAAAAAGTCAGTTTTACCTGTTTTTCGGTTGCCGATGATTAGCTCCCGTTGACCCTTCCCGAGGGGTATTAGCATGTCGACGATGGAAACCCCTGTTTCAAAGAATTGGTTGATTTTTACTCTCTTGTCTATCCCTGGCGGGTTTGCATCTATGGCCCTATATTCTTGACTAGTCTGGAGAGTTATTTGTGGACGAAGGTCGTTGCCTAAGCAGTTGACGGTTTTGCCTAACAGATCGATGCCAACAGCCAGTTCTAGTTTGGCATTGGTTCTGACAACCCGCTCGTTAATAGAGGGCTGGTTAGGGAACAACGCCATAATTTTAACCCGTTCTTCATCTAAGAGCACTACTTGTCCTATATTGCCTGATTCAAATAAAACCGTTTCTTTTACTGATGCTCCGGGAAGTCCGGAAACCTCAACAATCGGGTGGTCATAAGCTTCCACAAAGCC
>CAZTSS010000064.1:0-4213 GCA_964616765.1 uncultured Candidatus Saccharibacteria bacterium | reverse complement strand
TGACGACGATATCTACTTTTCCGCCTTCCCGCTTAGCCCTAGTAATGGAATATTTCACACTCGGACTTAAGTTGGACCAGAGGCCATCCGTTGACTTTACTAAGTCGATAAAAATAGTTGATGGCGGAGAAAGGGGCGACGAACTGATCTTGAAATCAGCTTGATTAAGATCATCAAGGTTTTGATCCAGAGAAGGTTCTAGCTTTATAAACGCCCACTTATGGATTTTAGCTAAACTATCCAGTTTTTGGAGATCACTTTGATACAAATTGTTGGGGCGCTGTATTTTAGCGATAGTCAAAAAGCCGAGTTTTAAAAAGTACAGATTTTTACAGGAATCTAGGGACAGTTTTTGCCAGCCCAGCCATTTGAGATACTCGCCCCATTCCGGAGATTGTCTAAGATCAACTATCTTACCAATTTCAGTATTTTCCATCTTATATCGTTTGCCAAATTAAACATTTTGTAAACCTTATAATTCACAACATAATCATATGAGTCCATGAATCTCACTAGTTGGCCGCCAAATTTAAGTTTAAAATTAGTAAAACCCCACCACGGATCAGATTGGTCGTCCGGATTTTTGGCCGCCCCCCACATGTCAAAAGTGTGACAACCAAGAGTCTTACCTAATTTAATAGCTTCCCAACCTAACAGGTTGCTGGGAAAGTAGTTTTGGAGTTTGTCGGACGAGCCTCCGTATGGGTAATAAAGTACGCCCTGATAGGAAAAAAGCATCCAGGAAGATAATGCCGTACCACTGTGTTTAGCAGTTAGAATATGACACATGTTGTGTGCGGAAAGTACCTCCCAGGCTTTTTGATAATAATGTTTGGGGTGAATGTAGTATTTTTGGCGTAACGATGTTGTGTAAAGCAGGTCAAAAAATTGGTCAAACCCGGCTTGATCCGTCGCTTTTTCGATTGCAATGCCGTGTTTTTGTGCCAATCTCAAATTGTAGCGATGTTTTGGGTGCATAGTTGCCAGCAACTCGTCCTCCGATTCTGTGAGATCCATAAGTACTGTGCTACCGGCAAAGGTTTCCCTGGTCGACTTTTGACACTGCGCGCTAAAAATCTCAATGGCCTCTTTCTCTTCTTTCGTTTCTTTAATCACATTTGGGACATCAAAGTTGATGCTCACGCAGTTTTCGTCTTTGAGCGACTTGGTTAATTGCTCCCAATCAATTATTTGCGGATGGATTTTTGGACAATAAGCTACAAAATAGGGAGAAAACGGCAGGTGGTGTTTGGAATAAAAAAGTTCTCCGCACCTTAGTACCTTAGTACCGTAAGCCGTTTTAAATTCAGCCCATTCCGGAGATTGGACGATGTGTTTTTGAAGTTGCATATTTTTGCTGGCTGTATTATAAGTTATATTAGTAATTCCGCCAATGGGTGGGTTACAAAAGAGTTACGGTCTGTTTTCCTAAGCGGGCCGTTAAAGGGCTCGCGGTCGACAAAAAATGGCTCCGGGCCCTTTTTCACTTTCCACACAGCTTTTATTTAGCAAGAAAGGTCGACAAATACTCCTGCCAGCCGTAGTTTTGGGCTCTGTTTGTTCCGTCGAGCTTATATTTTTCCAGTTTTTCTTTACTAAAAACCTTGTTCAGCATTTTCCGGGGATGGGAAAAGGCGTGATGGAGGAATTTCTCGTAACGGGAAATTTCTGATGTGCCCATAACAGCGGGTTTTCTTACTAATTTTATTACAGCCCCATCAACTTGTGGAATTGGGTCAAACAAACTTTTATCCACAATTCGCAAAATTGTTGATTCATAAAAAGTTTGGACAAAAGCGGAAAGATAGTTAGAATCCGGAGCCGTTGCGCAAATCTTTTGGCCGACTTCCTTTTGAATCAAAAACACGCAAGTTTCGGGCATAGGCTCAAATTTTATAAGTCGGTGTAGGAGCGGGGAGGTTATGTTGTATGGTAGCGAGCCGACTAGTTTTAAGTTGGTGTTTTGCGCGATTTTAAAGTCGTCCAGAAAGTTTAAAATATTTGCGTTGACAATTGAAACAAGCTGATTTTCCGGAACGGCCGACTTTAATATTGGTATCAGATCGACATCAAACTCTACGGCGGTAAGGCGGGCCTTTTGTTGCTGACATATTTCCGCCAACGGTTTTGTAACGACTCCCGTCCCGCTACCGATTTCAACGATCTCGTCGCCCGTTTGAATACCCAAAGCATCTACCATCATTTTGGCGATACACGGATCAGTCAAAAAATTCTGCCCCAATGATTTTTTGGCAATATAAGTTGTTACCATGAAAAGTTCCTCCGGTTGGAATCCATTTCACCCAGAAAGTCGTCGATATCCCTTGTTAGGTTTTTGCTCTTCATCGGTAAGGGCGACTTTTTAGTTTTAACGATCTTCAGCAACTCTTTTGGGATCTCGCCTAAAAACCGGCTGGGTGGATTGGACTGGATGTTGCCAAAATACATCCGCAAACCGGCGTTGCTAAAATACAGCTTTTCCATTGCCCGCGTTACGGCCACATAACACAACCGGCGTTCTTCCTCCAGTTCCGCAAGTTCGCCAAGCGACTGCGCATGCGGGAAAAGACCTTCTTCCATGCCGACAAGAAAAACCACCGGAAATTCCAAGCCTTTGGCGGAGTGAATAGTCATTAAAGACACAAAGTCCTGGGCGGGTTGGTTTTTTCTGACGGGTTTATCGGAGCTTTCTATCAGAGCGACATTTTCCAAAAACTCTTCCAGGTTGACGAATTCCGAAGCCACGGTCCGAAGTTCTTTGATGTTTTCGACTCTGGACAACCCGTCTTCCGAGCCGTCGGTCAGGTAGCTTAAATAATCGGTTTCCTTAATTACCCAGTCCATAAGTTCTAAAGTGGATTTGGTTTGCGCTTCGTTAATCCAGTCGCTAAAAGGCAGTTTGGTTTTTGCGACAATCTCTGCAAGCTCCCAACCGTTTTGTTTTAACGCCTCCCGCGCTTTATCACCAATGCCCCTTGGCGGAACATTAATTATTCTTTCCCATGAAACAGTATCTTTTGGGTTTTGAATAACCCGTAAATAAGCCACTACATCCTTAATTTCCTTGCGGGCATAGAATTTAAGTCCGCCGTAAATACGGTAGGGAATTGCGTTTCTTATCAGTGCTTCTTCCATGCTTCTGGACTGGGCGTTGGTGCGATATAAAACGGCAAAGTCTTTATAAGCTCGGTTGGACTTTTTGATTTCATCGCAAATAAAGCTAGCCTCGTCCTTTTCGCTTTCTGCTGTGTAGTAAAAAGGCGTATCCCCTCCTGATTTTTCTGTCCAGAGATCAAGGGAAATGTGAGTTTGATTATTTTTAATAACGCTTTTTGCAATGTCCAGAATATTTTGGGTTGATCGGTAATTCTGCTCTAGATTGTAGATTGTTGCATTTGGGTAATCTGACTTAAAATTTAGAATATTCCGGTAATCCGCGCCTCTAAAGCTGTAAATTGCTTGTGCCATATCTCCCACCACATATAAATTTTGGCTTTTTTGGGCCAATAGCTTTGTGATCTGATACTGCGCTTTGTTGGTATCTTGATACTCGTCAACCATAATAAATTCAAACTGGTGTTGATGCTTTTCTAAAACTTCAGGCGACGCCTTTAACAAATTAACGGTCTCAAACAACAGGTCGTCAAAATCCAAAGCATTGTTGTCGGAGAGGAGCTTTTGATACTTAGGATAAATCTGGGCGACGGTTTTTTGAAAAATCCCCCGCGCATAGGCGTGATATTGCTGTGGGGAAATTAGCTCATTCTTAGCACTGGAGATTGTTTCAAACACCGCTTTTGGGTTGACTTTTTTGGGATCCAGATTCATGGTTTTAACAAGACTTTTTATTATAGCTTCGGAATCGTCCGTGTCATAGATTAAAAAATTGGGAGCGATACCGTTTTGCCGACCGTCCTTTTTTAAAATCCGCACGCAAATGGAGTGAAAGGTTCCGCACCAGTACAGCAAGTCCTTGGCATCCAGCAGTTTTTCCACGCGGGTTTTCATTTCCGTTGACGCTTTATTTGTAAAGGTTACGCACAAAACCCGGTCAGGTGCGATACTGTGTTCTTTTATTAAATGCGCGACTCGATGAGTAAGCACGCGCGTTTTTCCGCTACCAGGCCCCGCCACCACCAAAGCCGGTCCTAAAACATGTCTAACGGCTTTAAGCTGTTGAGGGTTAAGCTCGTTTTCGGTAAAACTTTGCACC
>CAZTSS010000063.1:0-4223 GCA_964616765.1 uncultured Candidatus Saccharibacteria bacterium | reverse complement strand
AAATATGTCGCAAGCGCTAAATAAAGTCCTGCATTCCGCAAATAAGGAAAAATTGTTTACCGTTTCAAATCTGGTTGTCATGATCCTGACCTTTTTGGTTTTTGGGTTGTTTGTTTTATTGGAGGTGTTTTCCCAAACTTTGCTAGACAAATTGGAAAAAGAAGCCGCAGTAACCGTGTTTTTTAAGGACGACTTTGAGGAGCGTCGTATTTTAGACCTTAAAGCAAGATTGGAGATGGACGAGCGGGTATTTAGCGTCAAATATGTGTCCAAAGACGACGCTTTTGCGATTTTTAAGGAGCTTAACAAAGACGAGCCCCTGCTGTTGGAATCTGTAACCGCCAGCGTCCTGCCGGCTAGTTTGGAAGTAAAAGCTCACGATGTAGGTACGCTGGACGACTTGTCGGAGGAATACTCTAAACTGGAAGGCGTCGAAGGAGTAAAGTTTTTTAAGGATATTATTGAGCGGTTTAATCAGTGGCGGACGGGTTTGAGTATCGGCGTGGGGGTTATTCTGGCGATCTTACTGTTTGTTTCTTTCTCTATTGTAGTTTCCACCATTCGGACGGCTATTTCCCTTAGAGGTCCGGAGTACGAGATCCTAAAATTGGTTGGCGCCTCTGATGATTTTGTCAAAAAGCCTTTAATCTATCAAGGTGTTTTGTACGGTGGTGTGTCGGCTTTTATTTCGGCTTTTGTTTACGCTCTGCTACTCTTGGGTGGCGAGTTTGGTGGCGTCTTTAAGTCGTTAGACCTGTCAGACTTTGTTTTATTCTCTAATTTTTCCGTCCCAATTTGGGGTTTTGTACTAATTCTAATTTGTTTACTGACTGTGTCGGGGATTTTGTTGGGTTTGCTGTCCAGCGTCTCCGCCATAAAAAACTACTTAAAGTATTAACTTATGGTTAAACGGCTTTTACTTTCTGCCCTTTTTACCGTCTCATTTTTGGCGGGTTTATCCACGCCACTTTTAGCCCAGGATAATGAGGCAGAGGACGCCCTTAAAGATAAAATCGCCGAGTTGGAAAAAAAGCTAGAGAGTTTGGGAAACACCGAGCAGTCACTTAATAAAGAAATTGGCTATTTGGACGCGCAAATTAATTTAACGGAGTTAAAAATTCAACAGGCCAACGCGGAAATCGTCAAACGCAATACCCAAATTAAAAAATTGGAGGAAGACATTGACGACCTTGGCACCAGACTCGTCAAACTTACGGACACCATTTCTTATCAGGCGGAAATTTTGGGTAAAAGATCGCGCGCGCGGTATGAGAGCATTGAGACATCGCCGTTATATGTGATTTTCGGGTCGACCAATTTAAGTGGTTTTGTCCAAAAACTGGAGTATTTGCGGACTATGTCGTTGCAGGACAAAAAACTGCTGGACCAGATGGAGGAGACCAAAGATGTGTACGACAAACAAAAAGGCCTATTGGGCGACAAAAAAGAACAGATTGAGACGCTAAAAAAGCAAATCGAACAGACAAAGGTTAATTTGGAGGTTTATAGTAATCAGCTTGACGCAAAGAAGATAGAAAAAAAGAAGCTGTTAGAAGAAACCCAAAACAACGAGGAAAAATATCAGGAGCTGTTGAGACAAGCCAAGGCCGAGCTGGAAGCGATTCAGGGCATTGTTGCGGGGATTAACTTTTCCAACGGGTCCAAGGTCAAAAAAGGCGATGTGATAGCCTATATGGGCAATTCCGGCGCGCCGTATTGTTCCACCGGTTCGCATTTGCATTTTGAAGTCCGTAAAAACGGCGCCGTGGTGAACGCGGAAAAATATTTAAAGTCCAAGTCGGTTTATACTTATCATTACAGTACCGGTACGACAAAAATCGGCAGTGGGGATTGGGATTGGCCTATGGACAGTCCGCAAATTACGCAACGGTTTGGCAAAACACCTTGGTCGTGGCGGTATCCGGGGGGAAATCACACCGGTATAGACATGGTTGACGACAATATAAAAATTACCGCGCCGGATGACGGGGTTTACATTAGAAGCGTCCAAAGCTGTTACGGCGTGGGTATGAATTACGCGGCTATTGATCACGGGGATGGAGTTGTGAGTTATTATCTGCACATTCGGTAATATCCGACTTATTTTGGTGATAGAATTAGGGCATGATTAAGGAGCTGGAGTCTGCTGTTCGAGCAATATCGAGGGCGGTCGAGGGTGTCGATCTTGACCCGAAAGAGACAGAAAGAGCCTTTAACGACATATTTGACTACGATAGGGAAGGTTATCACTACCTTGCTTTTTGTACCGCATTGCACACCAAGGGTGAGACGGCCGATGAGTTGCTTGGATTATGTAATACGAGCAAACGCGGTGTCAGGATAGAACCAAGTATCGATTCGGAACTACTAACTGATTTATCCGGAACTGGTGGAGGACTCATAAAGACTATCAATGTTAGTACGCTAGCCTCCTTTATTATCGCAGCTTCGGGATTTGTTGTTGCTAAGCAGGCTATGTTTGGTATTACGAGTCCTACGGGAAGTGCAGATATCTTTAAAGAATTCGGTATCGATGTTTTTTCACTAGACAAGAAAGTCGTCGAGGGTACTCTCGAAAAGGTTGGTATTTGTCCGTTGTTTTTATCAGCATTAAGTCCGGTTTTTTCTAATCGTTCCAAATTGGCACGCATGGTATATGGGGAAAAGGGTCTTTCAATAAGAAGCCCATTTAATATTGCTGCCTTTGCTTATTCACCAACCAGATTAACAAAGAGGGTTTACGGATGTTACTCGGAAAAATATCTTCAGGTTTTGGGAGAGTTATTCCAGAAGCTTGGTAATAAAAAGACCTTAGTTGTTCACGGGGTGGGAGGATTGCCGGAGGCTTCTAATTTTGGAAAGACGATCGTTTTGGACCAGGAAAACGACACTCTAAAAAGTTATGAGTTGGATCCTGAAGATTTTGGTGTCAATAAATCCCACATTGATGAAATTAGAACTGGTGGTAGGGAGCAAAATATCATAGATTTCCTAAGAGTCATTTACGGTAAGGAGCGGGGGGCAAAGAAGGACCTAGTTTTAGTAAATGCCTCTTTGGCTTTATACACCTTGGGGAAAGTCAACAAATTCAAAGAAGGAACTGAATTTGCTAACAACATTCTTAGTAGTGGAAAGGCATCGAAAGTATTGGAGAATTTAATCGCGCTCCGCGGAGACAAGGAGATCTTTAAGGCCTGGTTAAGCAAGGCACTGTAATCGTGCTCCATAGCCCGTATTGTAGGTAATTCTAGTGAAAATAGAAGTCAAGATCTTGACGAAAATACACCTTAGAAATAAAGTTTGCTCGTGTGGAAAAAGTTCGTTGTTCTTATAGTAGTTATAGCGATCTGTCTAGTTTCCGATAAGACAGTTTTAGCGGTTCAAGATCCTAGCTCTATAGAATATTTCGATTTCATTATGTCCGATAATCTACTTAGGGATGGGCAGGAAGTTGGGGTTAAGTTTGTGTGGGACATCAATGACCTTGACATGAAAGACCAGAAACGCCTGACGATTAGACCTTTTTTATCCGGTGGAGCGGTGGAGGTTTTTAACCACGATTCAAATAAGTACATTGGGGTGGCGGATTTTAACAGCTTACTACCGTATTTGCGGGAAAACATGACCATAAGATTTTCCGGTGTGCAGAGCTCGCGCGATCCTCTGTCGCTAAGTTTTACTATTTACGACAACTTGATGGGAAAGAGTTATAAAACGCCCGTCAAAAAAGTCTGGGGGACCAGTTATTACAAAGCTTACACGGATCTTTTGAACGAGAGCCTGCTAAAGGAGGCTGATTCCGGCGATATAGGTCAGAAAAGTATGGAAGCTTCCCCGGTGTCGCAGATTGACAAGTCCCGCGATCCGCCACAACTGTACATTTGGTATTTGGCGCCTGCATTTTTTCTTTATGGTCTGCTAAAATCTCCTAATGGCTTTGGTTAAAAGGTGGTTACCTGCAATACTAATCTGCTCGTTTTTGTTTTGGTCGTCGTCCAGGTCTGACATGAAGATCTCGCAGGATTATCAGGTCGACCGGTCCAGCCGGAAAATGGTGCATTTTATTATTTACGGTGCCCTGTGCCTTTCTTTTTACCGTGCGACTGGCTCACTTCCGCTTTCCGTGATTTTGTCGGGCTTATACGGCCTTTTTGACGAATACCACCAACTCTTTACGCCCTTAAGAAGTGGTAAAATGACGGATGTCGTAATTGATTTACTGG
>CAZTSS010000062.1:0-4266 GCA_964616765.1 uncultured Candidatus Saccharibacteria bacterium | reverse complement strand
GGAGGAACATGGACCAAGCAAATTTGAGTAGTAATCAGAAAGCTACGGACTCTACCAGCACTAAATACACCGGTGTGGTTATGGTGGTAGTTATTTTATTGTTAGCGATGGGACTCTATTATGTAATTAGTTCCGGCATGTTGAGAGGTACGCCTGGGGTTGTCAAGCAACCCGTTGTTA
The DNA here is from genome assembly GCA_964616765.1 of uncultured Candidatus Saccharibacteria bacterium. Taxonomy (GTDB): domain Bacteria; phylum Patescibacteriota; class WWE3; order UBA101185; family UBA10185; genus JBBAAW01. The sequence goes on along the minus strand of CAZTSS010000062.1, from coordinate 4,086 downwards.
GCACACCCGTTGTTGGGTCGCCAGAATCCCAAGTCGTTAAGCCAGATTTTGCTTATACAGTTAAATCAATAGACGCAACCACTATAGTTTTAGCAGGTTTAAATGGAGATTTTATTTTGCCCACAGACGCTATGAGTGTTAAGGCTTATGCTGGACTGACAAAGGATGCACCCGTTATGGCGTTAACAGACCTTAAAGTAGGCGATAATCTAAACATGGAATTTGTCCCCGGCAAGTCGGCGGATCTGTTTGTGTCGCAGATGTAAGAAGACATAAAACCTTAATAGACGGGAATTTAACAGCCAAGTGTCTTGTGGTTATCCTTGGATTTTGTCGTCCTACCATTCATTGGCAAGGATAAATTACCTTAGTTTTGCGTTGAGTGTTAGTAGGTTATAATACTACTGTGAAAAAGATTTTAACGGGCGACAATACTACTGGGCGACTTCATTTGGGGCACTATGTGGGCTCGTTGGAAAACCGCGTCCGCCTGCAGGGTGACTATAAAACTTACATAATTTTGGCCGACTTGCCCGCGCTGGCTTATCCAAAATATGTTTCCGATGTTCAAACTGTGTCCGACTCTATTACCGATGTGCTATTAGACAATTTGGCTGTGGGCGTAGACCCGCAAAAAGTAGTTTTCTTCCAGGATTCCGCCGTCCCGCAAATTTCCGCGCTGGCCATGATTTTTACCATGCTGGTGTCGCACGCCCGCGCTTTGCGCAATCCCACTATTAAAGAAGAAATTAGGGATAAAAATTTGGGCGACAGCTACAGTCTGGGTTTTATCAACTTCCCCATTATTATGGCGGCGGACATTTTGTCGGTTAACGCGGACTTGGTGCCGGTAGGGGAGGATCAGATGCCCCATCTGGAGCAAACCAACGAGATTGTCCGCAAATTTAACTCGCTGTATGGGCCGACTTTTAAGGAGGTTGAGGGTTTGGTTGGTCGAGTAAAAAGATTGATCGGAACGGACGGCAACGCCAAGATGTCAAAGTCTTTAGACAATTGTATTTATCTTAGCGACAGCGAGGTCGAGCTAAAACGAAAGGTAATGAGTATGTATACGGATCCCAAAAGGTTGCACGCTACGGACCCGGGGACGGTGGAAGGCAATCCGGTTTTTATTTATCACGATGCCTTTAATCCAAATAAGGGTGAGGTGGACGACTTAAAAGTACGCTATCGTGTTGGTAAGGTGGGGGATGTAGAAGTCAAGCAAAAGCTGTTTTTAGCCCTGAACACATTTTTAACTCCGATTAGGGAAAAGCGCCGTTATTACGAGGAGCATCTGGAAGAAGTTTTGGAAATCTTGAGATCCGGCAATCAAATCGTCTGCCAAGAAGCGCAGGAAACTTTAGAAAAAGTACTTTTTGCCTTAAAACTAAGCAAATAAAAATAGAGATAAGATTCTTAGCTAGTATTTGTTTATGCAAAAGAATAAAGTATGCCCCAAAAGGCAGATATTTAAACGAACTAACTCCCGTATTGCTCCAATTTAAGATTGTTGCTGAAGCCAATAAAGTATGACAGATACTTGTTAGTTCGCTTATCAAAATTGGCGAACTATTTTTGTCCTGTAATAACAATAAAATTCTATTATTGTTAAAAAATAAGCGAACGATGTTGGGAGCATGGTTTTAAGGCTGGCAATACAACTTAAAAACACAGCCTGCCACCGTGACTGTATTTACAGCCACCGTAGCCTATGATATTTCCGAAATAGGGTAGTTCACTAATTATTTTGGAAAACCTGCTATTTGCTTTAACAACGGCACAAAAATAGTTCGCAAAAAAATATTGCCGAACAATAGCACAAATGTCATACAGTTAATGCCTTAACAAAAGCTCTAAATTTACAAAAAGTGGTTTATCGTTCATTTAAAAAAGAGGTCTAAGGCCTTATCAAAAAAAGAACCTACAAAAAGCCTACGACGACAAGCTACGCTGTCCAGCAAAGAACCTACGATGACTGGCAATTACTATCTAATGCGAAGTGTTGACAAGGCGAGTCGCAAGTGATAACTTACACTCCACGGAATGGAAAGGTTCACTCTTCTTTCTGCCAAGTCGGTCAAAAAGACCATGACAGCAGGATTGAATACGAAGCTCTGAAACTTTCAATTATTATTAATAAAGTCGCCCAGTACCAACATTGTTTGTTGCTAGCTGGCTGACTAAAAAAAGTGTACTATATACGGACCTAGGCCTTAGGGCCTGTAGCTTAGTTGGTAGAGCGCTGCGTTTGCATCGCAGAGGTCACGGGTTCGAATCCCGTCGGGTCCACCAGATAGTTTGGAATCCAAACGGATTCGAATGCCGGAGCGAGCATAGGCGAGCGAGGCGGGGTCGACGGTCTGCCCAGCAGGGCAGAACCGGTGACCGAATCCCGTCGGGTCCACCAAAGGCGATTTTAATCGCTACTTGGTTGACAAGGTATTAACGATGTTTTTGGACAAAGTTACTTATCAAGTCGACCAACTTGACAATCCGCCAAGGCGGATAGAACCTTGAAAACCAAATAGAAGATAGTCATTCCGCCTAACGGCGGGATGAAACAGAACAAGAAAATTTCATGAGAATCGTCATGGTAAACCCGCGCAAGCGGGAGTCTACCAATACAAAAAGAACTTAATGTACACGGAGGATGCCTTGGGTTTTTGCGGCGAAGAAGGACGCGCCAGGCTGCGTTAAGCTTCGGGGAGCTGTCAAGAAGCGTTATACCCGGAGATGTCCGAATGGGGAAACCCCGCCTACAGCAATGTAAGGTGACCACTTGCTAAAATTTTCTGTCGCAAGATGGAATTATAAGCATTTAGGAGCGTACCCGGTGAACTGAACCAACTTAGTAACCGGAGGAAAAGAAACAAACTTGTATTTCGTTAGTAGCGGCGAGCGAAAGCGAAGAAGCCCAAACTCGAGAATTAACTTGTCATCGTCATTTTGAGTAGTACGATCTTGAACGGCTATGCGTGACTTTTGATGTGCGCGTAGCGGTTTTGCGTGAGGTGCTTATACCCACTCATCCTAATTTGTATTGCAAATTAGGGTTTAGTGGGTACATAGTCGGCTAGCGAGAATGTAGATTCGAGTTAGCCGAGTATACTTGCGAAGCTTTTAAGTAAGCGCCGATGCAAAACCGCGAGCAAACGAGTCGTACTAAGCAGGATGACGGTGATAAACTCGGGGGTGCGGATTAATCCCTTCCCGTCAAGTCGGGAAAGAAGTTACCAAGCATTTTTATAGGAGAACATGTCTGGAAAGTCAGACCACAGCGGGTAATAGTCCCGTATCCGAAATAAAAATGCCTTCTTGGGTTAATCCAGAGTAGCATGGGACACGAGAAATCCTGTGTGAATCCGGCATGACCATATGCCAAGGCTAAATACGCAAAAACACCGATAGTGAACCAGTACCGTGAGGGAAAGGTGAAAAGAACCCCTGTTAGGGGAGTGAAATAGAAACTGAAACCGTGTACAGACAAGCTGACAAAGGGAACCGTCGCAAGGCGGGTGTCCTAATGTCGTGCCTATTGAAGAATGAGCCAACGAGTTAATTTTACGCGCTTGCTTAAGTCGTTTAGCGACGCAAGCCTAGGGAAACCGAGTCTTAAACGGGCGACTGTGCGTAGAATTAGACCCGAAGCCAGGTGAGCCAACCATGGGCAGGTTGAAGTCCGCCGAAAGACGGATGGAGGACCGAACCGGTGTATGTTGAAAAATGCTCGGATGACCTGTGGTTAGTGGTGAAACGTCAAACGAACCTGGTGATAGCTGGCTCTCCCCGAAATATATTTAGGTATAGCCTTACTTTCCCGCCTCGGCGGGACGATCCAACAAGAGGTAGAGATACTGAAAAGAATTGGGGCCCGCAAGGGTACCCATTCTTACCAAACTCCGAATGCTTGTTGGTGGTGTAAGAGTCAGCAATGGGGGGCAATCTCCTGTTGCAAGAGGGAAACAGCCCGGACCATCGAATAAGGTCCCTAATTTCTGCTAAGTGGGCAAGGTAGTGGAACTGTTTAAACAGCTAGGAGGTTGGCTTAGAAGCAGCCATCCTTTAAAGAAAGCGTAACAGCTC
>CAZTSS010000061.1:1284-4267 GCA_964616765.1 uncultured Candidatus Saccharibacteria bacterium | reverse complement strand
CCACCTTCAACTTTTGGCGCTACCGCGTATTGGGTTGTGGCATCCGCTCCCACAAGTCCGCCCTCTTTAAACCGTTTAAGCAAAATGCCCGCCACCAAAACTTGATCTTCCGCAACATGCACTTCCCGCTCCACAATGGAAGCCAAAATCACCGCCTGGTCCTCCAAAAGCCCCACTTTAGCCAAATTTTCTGCAGTCAACACATCTGCGGTTTTGGTCTTAAAATTGGCCCGCATAGCGTCAATAAGCTTCTCCTCATCCACATCGGAATTAAAATCGTAAGTATCGGGAAACAGCCTGCCCTCGTAGTCCTTTGCCAAATCCAAAAATTTGTCGTAATTAATATTGTCAAACTTACCCGACGCCTCCTGGGCAACTTCCTCCACCCGCCAACCTTCCAAAAAAGTCACCCGCGTGTCATCCACCCCCAGGCCAAACAGCGCCACCAGATTTTTTACGGAAGTCCCTGCCGGAATTTTGTACACCCCAGCCTGCAGGTTGCTCTGCAAATTATTTAGGACGACATAAATATCAAACAGCGCTTTAGAGTTTATGAGATCCTCCGCGTACAGCCGACTGGAAATAGACGACGCGCCCTCGCCACGGTCAATTTTAAAAACTTTTTCGCGGTCGTTTTGCGCCGGCCGGTTAAGAGCGACAGTATAATAGGAGTACAACAACACCGGCAGGACGACAAAAATCACCACCGCCCCGATTGCCATATATACAGGCTTTTTCTTGGGATCCAGTTTGTGAAACTTTTTTTCATCAATTATCGACTGCGTTTGTGGCTGAGTTTGATTTTCACCCCGCACTTGCTCGTGCGCCTGATTCTGATTTTGATCCTGGTTTTGGTTTTGCTGATTGTCTTCCGGCATGTGGGATATTATAGCTTAATTTTCTAGGACTGTAATATGATCTTCCTTTGTCCAACCTGGCTCGGAATATAATTCAACCCAGCACTCATCGTCGCTCGTAGCCCAATGGACAGTGCCCGGTTTAATTGTGTAAGTATCGCCTGCACACAAACTGATATTTTTGTCGTCGATATGAAGATTTAAAGTACCACCTAGGACCGTGTAAAATTGAGTCATTTTTAAATGCTTGTGAGGCTTGCTGGAAATAATAACCTCAACTGCTCTGTCATACTCCGAATGATCCTTTACCGGTTCGACCTCGCACACAAAATGCAATCCCCGGCCGTCCAAGTCATAAGAATCAGCATTTGGGTATTTTTCTTTTAACTGACTTAGAATTCGGCGTGCTCGCTGTTCGTTAGTCTCCTTGTGCATGTGACTGAATTATACATCAGCTTATACCGAGTGTTTTGGCGACCTATCTCTTAAACTCGGGTAGGCTGCGGCGACAATTATCAAGACCCCGCCGACAAAAGTCGTCTCAGACAAAACCTCATGGAAAAACAACCAGCCAAAGAACACGCCAAAAAGAATTTCTGCCAAACCTATCAAACTTCCTATGCTTCCTTCTAAATATTTAAACCCCTCAATGGCGGCAAAATTCGCTACAAGCATACTCATGGCGTAGGCGAGCTGACCAAGCCACGGTGCTGAATCCGTAAAGGTAAAGGCCGGCAAAGTTTCACCAAACAAAAGGGCCAAGGGTCCGTTAATTAGTACCTGCATTATAAAATAGCCCAGCATAATCTGAAACTCGTGATAATTACCGGAAAGTTTTTTAGTTAGTACGACTGTGGCCGAACCTAAAAAGCCCGCAACACAGGTTAGGATGGCGGGTATTATCTGCGACGCGGTAAGCGAAAACTTATACACCAAAGTCATCCCAAAAATTGCCAGCACCAAACTAATCGCTTTTGTGGCATCTATTTTTTCCGCCAGTGCAAACTTGCCGAGCAAATACCCACCCACTACCAAAGATGCGTAAAATAGTAAGGTCGCCGTCCCAATCTGCAAATGCTGGAAACCAAAATAATACGGCGCCTGGTTGGCTCCGCCGGCAAAGGCGATAGCCAGAAACCACGGCAAATCAGTTTTACGGATGCGTTTGATAAAATGCAACTTAGCGTTTGCGATTAAAATTACCACCAGCAACAACAAGCCTCGCGACCAAGCCTGTGAAAACTCGCCAAAACTGGCACCCATAAGCCGGGACCAGATCCCGTACGAGCCGTAAAACAATGCGGACAGTAAAATATAGAAAATACCTTTTGTCGATGTCATATTATGAGTATACTGCCGAATGGTATATAATCAATGTGATGTCCGAAAGTGCAGACAGACTAACAACCCTACTTGCCCCCTACGGTCTTACCAAAGAAGAAGCCCAGGTTTTCTTGTACCTGCAAGAACATAAGCACGACACTGCTTTGGCAATAAGCAGGGTTCTAAATTTTGCGCGCACAAAGGTGTACAGAATTCTGGACAAGCTAATCGACCAAGGCCTGGTGATAGTTACAATCTCCGACAGAGGCAGAACTTTTCAAGCCGCAACTATTGACCAAATGTCCATGATTATCAGTCAAAAAGAGTTGGAAGTAACCACTTTAAAGAAAAACTTGGCCGAGTTGGACCAGCAATTAAAACTACTGGCCAATAAAACCCAGCCTGAATCCAGAGTCGCCTACTACGAAGGTGTGGAAGGCCTAAAACAAGTAACTTGGAATTCGCTAAAAGCAAAGGGCGACTTGCTGACTATGGAAATTACGGATATGGACGCTTTTTTTAGTCACGACTACGCCGAGGATATGCGCCAACGCTTTGTCGATCATAATGTCCGCATCCGCACGCTAACAAATGTAACTAAGGTTTTGCCTTGGACAAATGTCCCAAAAATTGCTACCAAAGATTATTGGGAAATTCGTCATATCCCAAAGGACCAGCTGGATATTAAATTTGAAGTTCTAATTTACAACGATGTTTACACCATGTATCGATATCAGGATAATAAAGTATTTTGTGTTGAAATATATAGTAAAGAGTTGGCCGACATGCAAAGGCAAATTTTT
>CAZTSS010000061.1:969-1274 GCA_964616765.1 uncultured Candidatus Saccharibacteria bacterium | reverse complement strand
GTGGCAAAAGGCGCAAAGATTTAGGGTGCTTAACGACCATGGGGAGGCTGTTTTGTTAAAAACTAAGATTTAATAACTGTAAGCTCACCAGTTTTCTCATTTTTCTTTTTAAAAACCATAAAGGTCGGCTTGATTAAAAGATTCGGTTTCTCAAAGGGCTTGCCATTTAATAATCCTGCCTGACCTTGGATCTGAAGCGTTCCCGTTCTATCCTGACTATCAATTACCAAACAAACGGTGGGGTTTTTTAGAGCATTTGTATACTTAAGAGATTTTGGACTTGTGGATATAAGTATATTCAAATC
>CAZTSS010000061.1:0-959 GCA_964616765.1 uncultured Candidatus Saccharibacteria bacterium | reverse complement strand
TTGCGGACCAGGGCTTGTTATCCACAGATGTACTTAAGACACAATATTTATGCGATTTTAACCATTTTTCTATGACTGTATCGGTCTTCATGTAGTCCTTACTCCGCTTATTTTATCATCGTTCGCACCTTCCAGCCATGCCTGTGCCTGAAGCTCAAATCTGTCCAAACAAAAATCAATCAAATCCAATGTGGCGAGGGTTCGTGAGTCTAAGTCCGCGGTTAAAGCCTGCTCTAATTTCTTCGCAAAATCATCTGGCAGAATCTTTAAGGTCGGTAACAGTCTTAAGGCGGAAGAACTTGCTGGCGTGGGCATTTTGTTAATTTCAAAAAATGCTTGGGTAACTTTCCAAAGAACATTGGAAATATGAAATCCCAGCTTTAACCTATCGTCGGACTGTTGAGCCGATATTATTTTTGTCCTAACACTGGTTAACCATTTCTTAAGCTGACGGGAGTAGCCGGAAGTGTAGTTTTGAATAACTTCTTCTGCCACCGCCTTAAGCTCCTGCAGGCAGTCGGCGTTGTCAAACACTGCTTTGGCTTCCAAATACTGATAAACCTCAATTGGTTGGGCTCTCATTTTGTCGACAAATCCAGAAAGGTCCGACTTTTTAATTTCCACCGTGATTCCGTCGTCAACATGCTCCTCATAGTGTTCTTCCGTGGGATTTTTGGTAATCAGTATCAAGTCCAGATCGGATTCCGATGTGTAGTCGCCCCGCGCCACTCCGCCAACCAGTAACAGCGCCAAAACAGAGTCGTCCGACTGGTACTTGGCTTTTAACTTGGCAATTATTTCCTGATGTTTGTCCATATTATTTTGTGGACTGAATTATAGCGCATCGCAGGCACGAACAACCCAGCGATGTTAAAATAACCCTGCAGGAAGCAGGTCGGTCGCTTCCCGCCTTTGGCGGGAGGAGGAAAGTCCGGACCGCGTAGAGCAGGGAATGGGGC
>CAZTSS010000060.1:0-4397 GCA_964616765.1 uncultured Candidatus Saccharibacteria bacterium | reverse complement strand
CTTAAGCGCGCAGAAAAAGAGCGCAAGTGGCGCGATATTGAGCAAATGTATACCTCCGGTATTAACTCCGAGGCGCGGGTGTTAGAATACAACAAGGGCGGGCTTTTGGCCGACTTTATGGGCATGCGCGGGTTTATCCCGCTGTCTCACCTTGACCGCGTCCATTTTACCGACGATATGTCCAAATTTGCCCACGGTAGCGAGGCAGAAATTAAGGCGTCGCTTATGGTGTTGGCGGGCAAAGTGTTAAAAGTCAAAGTTATTGAGTTTGACAAAGAAAAAAACCGGCTGGTGTTATCAGAGAAAAAGGCGTTGGAGCATTATTCCGAGGAAGCCAGAGCAAAAAGATTGGAGCAGGTAAAGATGGGCGATGTAGTTGAAGGCATTGTTACGGGTGTCATGCCGTTTGGTATTTTTGTGGACTTGGACGGCATTGAGGGCTTGGTGCATATTTCCGAGATTGCCTGGGAAAAGGTGGCTAATCCGGCTATTTACTACAGTGTTGGTTCCAGCGTTAAGGTTAAGGTTATGGGGGTGGACGACGCGTCTAAAAAGCTGGCGTTAAGTATTAAACGGCTGACGGAAAATCCCTGGGAAGGTCTGCAGGACAAGTTTAAAGTGGGCGACAAAGTCAAGGGCACGGTCAGCAAAATAGTGCCGTTTGGTGCTTTTATTAATGTTGGTAAGGGTTTAGATGGCCTTTTGCACATCAGTCAGGCTACCGGACCTTTGCAGGTGGGGGAGGAAGTTGAAGCTACAATTATTGGTGTGGATTCAACCAACCAAAGACTGTCCTTAAGCCTAAAGCCCCAAGCCGAAAGTCCAAAGAATCCAGAGAACCCAAAGAGTCCAGAGAATCCAGAGAATCCAGAGAATCGGATCGACTAGATAAAATGAGGTCGACAGGACAGAATAAGGTCGACGGGATAAAATGACAAATTTTCTTACTCGAATAAGCTCAAGAGCCCGCGGTGTGTTGGACGCTCTTACTACACGGGAAGATGTTCAGCTGGAGCAGTTAGTCAAAAAAGTCGTGGAGGCGGGGGGCATGGGCGCTCGGGTGGCTAAAGAGGTTGCGGGTGTTACAAGCTATGTGTACACAAAGCCGTTACCGCTAAAAGCTCTGCTGGAAGAAGCTTATTTTAACGCCATGTTGATGGGTCATAGTTATGTGGGTACAGAGCATTTATTGTTAGCCGGACTTATTTTGGCAAACTTTCCAAAGTCGGACGATGTAAAACTGGAAGTTCAAAAGGTTAATTCCTTGTCCGTAACGGTTAAAAACCTTAAAGCCGGGGGGAAAACCTCTCATCTTGCCAGTCATGCTATGGATTTAGCCGGCAAGTACACTACTTACTCAAAAGACAAACTTGTGGAGAGGGAAGAATTAGCCAAAATGTTTACAATTTTGCTTCAAAAACATAACCCCAATGTAATGTTGGTGGGGGAAGAAGGTTCCGGCAAAAGGTCGTTGGTAGAACTTATGGCTCAAAAAATTGCCCAGGCCGAGGCTCCAAGAGATTTTTTGGGTGCTTATGTTTTGGATTTTAGCTTTAACGGTTTTGTGGCGTCTTTGCCGGCCACCATAGTCGCTTATGAGGCGGCGCTTAAAGATTTGGGTTCGGAGCTTATGGACTTGGGAAATGTGATTGTAGTGGTGCGGCGCTTGCCTAACATCATGATGATGGCTTCTTTTAGACAGTTTGTTGAGTATTTAAATGCCGCGGGCGTCCGGTTTGTGGTGTGTTCGGAGGATGAGCCTGGGTCCGAGGATTTATTAACGGTATTTAGCACCGTCGAGGTAGCGGAGCCGTCCAAGAAAGTCGTCATAGAAATATTAGAAACAGAAGCCCGCAGTTTAGAAAAGTTTTTTGGGACTAAACTTGAGCCGGCTATTATTGATTATGTTTATGAGCGGGCAAAAGTCGTCCTAAAGGATCAAAGTTTTCCTCAAAAAGGCATTTTTCTTTTAGACAAAGCCTGTTCGGCTGTGGCGTTTGAGGAAACCAAGCTTCCCACGGATTTAAAAAACCTGATGGACACGCATGCTAAGACAGAGTCAAAAATGACAGAATTGTTGGTTTCTCGCCAGTACGACAAGGCCGGCACTTTGCATCGGCGGTTGACGGGAATTCAGTCCAGGGTTTCCGGCGCGTTTAAGGCGCTAACCTTCCAAATGCGACCAATTACCAAGTCGGACATTGATAAAGTTCTGCGCGAGGAAAAGCCGGACGACGAAAAAGAGTACAAAGTGGGAGCTAAAAAGCTAACGGAACTGGAGCAACGGCTCAAACAGCGGATTATCGGGCAGGATAGGGCGGTGGAGGTTGTAACCAAGGCTTTGGTTAGATCCCAAATGGGTCTACGGTCAAAGACCAAGCCGGTGGGCAACTTTTTGTTTTTAGGGCCTACGGGTGTGGGAAAAACGGAACTCGCAAAGGTGTTGGCTCAAGAAGCTTTTGGTAGCGACGCGCTGATCCGATTGGATATGAGCGATTTTGGGGAAAAGCATACTGTTGCCAGGCTGGTGGGGGCGCCACCTGGCTATATTGGTTACAACGAGGGTGGGGAATTGACTTCAAAAATCGCCAGAAAGCCCCAAAGCGTGGTGTTGTTTGACGAGATCGAAAAAGCCCATCCGGAAGTCATGAATATCCTGCTCCAGATAATGGAAGAAGGGCAGTTAAGCGACATGCGGGGGGACACTTACGATTTTTCTAAAGCGGTAATAATTTTAACCAGCAATTTGGGTACAGATGCTATTCATAGGCGGGACATTGGTTATGGTGGCGGCATAAAATCAGACAAGGCGGTGGAGGAACGCGTCCTGCAAACCGTCAAAACTACTATAAAACCGGAGTTGCTAAACAGATTTGACGAGATTGTTACTTTTAGACAGCTGGAAAAGTCTGACTCGATTAAGATCTTGGAACTACTGCTTAAGGAGGTCTACAGCAATTTGACGGAAAAAGGCATTAGTTTTAAGGCGGAAGCTAAAGTAAAGCAATTTTTGCTGGACAAGGGGTTTTCCACGGAGTTTGGGGCCAGGGCTTTGCGTCGGACGGTGGAAAAGGAGTTGTTGGACAAAATCGCGGCCTTTTTGCTATCTAGCGGGGAAAGCGAGCCATCAAAGAAGGAAGACAGCCCTATTAAGTCAGCTAAAAAGACTAAAAAGGATAAGTCCGACAAAAACACCTATTCTAGTAAAAAAGATGGGTTGGGCAAGGAGGGTAAACCCGATGTAGAGGCCAGATCAGATAGAAAGCCAAAGACTATTTATGTGGAGGTGGGAGAAGGAGGGCTAATTGTCAAAAGTTAAAAGCGTCTATATTTGTCAAAATTGCTCTGCATCGGTAGCTAATTGGGCGGGGCAGTGTCCGCAGTGCGGGGCGTGGAATTCGTTGATAGAGACCTTGGATACAACTTCTAGTCCGGTTAAAAAGATGGCGGGTAGGTCGGGGGCGGTTAAAGATTTAGCTGTGGTTAGTGTAGAAACTTTAGATAAAGTAAGGGTTTCCGCTTCCAAAAGGCTTGTGACCGGAATCTCGGAGTTTGACCGCGTTTTGGGCGGTGGGTTTGTTCCGGGACAAGTGGTGTTGTTAGCTGGTGAGCCTGGTATTGGTAAGAGCACATTAATTACTCAAGTTTGCAAAAGTCTAGGGGATAACAAGGTTCTGTATGTCTGCGGGGAGGAAAGTCCTAGTCAGATTAAGGTCAGATCCGAGCGGATGGGTTACGCTGGAGCCAATCTCTTCACCCTGCAGGAGTCGGAGTCAGAAGTCGTTGAGCAAGTGTTGTACTCTAACTCCGAGAGAGCTAAAAATGACAAAAATCTGGCCTTTGGGTATGTTGTGGTAGATTCTATCCAGACTTTGTATACAAAAGATTTAATGTCTTCCGCTGGATCGGTTGCCCAAATACGGGAATGCGCCCAAAGATTGGTTAGGGTAGCAAAGGCCTTGTCAATATGTGTCATTTTGGTTGGCCATGTTACTAAGGAGGGGGAGATAGCCGGACCTAAGATTTTAGAGCATGTTGTGGATACTGTTTTATACATGGAGGGCGACTCCCAGCATTTATATAGAATTTTACGGACGACAAAGAATCGGTTTGGCCCGGTTTCCGAAGTCGGCTTATTTGAAATGGTGGAAGGGGGAATAAAGGAAGTTACAAATCCCAGCGAACTCTTTGTTAGCAAGCAGGAGCGTGGCATGATAGGATCTTGTGTTGCGGTTGCTATGGAGGGTTTTAGGCCGATTTTATATGAGGTGCAGGCGCTTGCGGTTAAAACCTCGTTTGGTTACCCAAAGCGGACGGCTAGCGGGTTTAATGTCAACAGGCTCCAGGTTCTTTTGGCAGTGTTGGAGAAGCGATGCAAGATTCCTTGTTATCAGTAT
>CAZTSS010000059.1:4047-4432 GCA_964616765.1 uncultured Candidatus Saccharibacteria bacterium | reverse complement strand
TTCCTTTGTCCAACCTGGCTCGGAATATAATTCCACCCGGCATTCGTCATCACTCGTTGCCCAATGGATAATGCCCGGTTTAATTGTGTAAGTATCGCCAGCACACAAAATAATATTCTTGTCGTCAAGATGAAGATTTAAAGTACCACTTAGGACTTTGTAAACTTGAGTCATTTTTAAATGCTTGTGAGGTTTGCTAGAAATAATAACCTCGACTGCCCTGTCGTACTCCGGATGATCCTTTACCGATTCGACCTCGCACACAAAATGCAATCCCCGACCGTCCAAGTCATAAGAATCAGCATTTGGGTATTTTTCCTTTAACTGGCTTAGAATTCGGCTTGCTCGCTGTTCGTTAGTCTCCTTGTTCATGTGTCTGAATTAT
>CAZTSS010000059.1:3813-4037 GCA_964616765.1 uncultured Candidatus Saccharibacteria bacterium | reverse complement strand
AAATGTCAATAATGACCAATTACGATTTTCTACTTAAGTATACTGGGCTACAGACTGACATCATGTATAACAAAGTTTACGATTTGGGTTTTGGCATCACCACCTATTCTGAAACCGACACCTCCCCGTTTTGGAACCTGACCCTAACAAGGAAAGTTTTGTCCAAAACACAGATTTCCCAAGTGGAAAATAAAATGAACTCCTATAATCGGATTCCGGCCATT
>CAZTSS010000059.1:0-3803 GCA_964616765.1 uncultured Candidatus Saccharibacteria bacterium | reverse complement strand
AGGAAATGAAGCCACTTAGATATCTGCTGGAAAATACCGGCTATAACTTCAAGTTTGAGGATTCATGGATGTTCCACCCTAACCAAGAAAAACATGAAGTAAAACATGTTGTAAAAAAGGTTCGTACAGAAAACGACCTAAAAGTTTTTCTCGATGTATTCGATCGATGCTATCAAATAGACGATCCCCAAAATGCTTACGGCACTCTTGGAGACTATCTAAAGGTCGCAGAAACAGTCTGGCATAAATTTCATCAAACCAACAAACTCGAGTATTTTATGGCATATAAAGGCGAGGAACCAGTTGCAGTATCAAGCCTAACTAACTATGAGGGGGTTGGCTACATATCAAATGTCGGTTCACTAAAGAGGGTTAGAGGTGAGGGCTTTGGTAAGACGGTTACTCTGTTTGCCCTAAACCAATCAAAAAAGAACGGCAACACCACTAATTGCCTAGCAACGGAAGAAGGTACATACGCAAATAGTTTCTATAAAACCTTGGGTTTTGCGACGCTTTTTACGGCAGTTTGTTACACTAAAAAACCACGGCAGTACTAAAAGAATAAATAAGGTAAAATAACCGTGCAGGAAGCAGGTTGGTCGTCCGCCTCTGGCGGAAGGAAAGTCCGGACCGCGTAGAGCAGGGAATGGGGCGCAAGCTCCAGCAGGAAACTGCCGGTGTCAAAGCCTGAAAAGGCCCAGACTGGTGGCTGAATCAACAGCCTCCAAGAGCAACAGTGACGAGTTTCTTCCTAAGTCGCAAGATATGGAGGAAAGTGAAACGGGCAATCCCACCCGCGGAAATCCACGAAATCGCCGTTTGAGCTGGCTCGGCAATCCCGCATTTGCGGGACTAGGGCGTCAAGCTGGATATTAGATAGATGGCCAACTAAAACAGAATCCGGCTTACTCGCTTCCTGCGTAATTAAGCACCCGTTTGACGACGACATAGCCGATCATCACACATGGCACGGCCACTAAAGTTCCCACAATACCAAAGAAGTTGGTAAACGCGATAACAGAAATTAGAATGACCAGCGGACTAAAACCGGAGACTTTCTGCATAATTCTTGGAACCAACAGGTTGTTTTCTAATTGCTGAATCAAAATACAAAGTCCCGCCACAATAAGTCCTTTAACCGGCGATTGGGTAAAAGTTATGGCTGTGGCTAAAATCCCGCTAATTACCGGCCCGATCATAGGCACAAATTCCAAAAGTCCGGCAATAACAGCCAAAGCTAAAGCGTACTCAATACCTACAGCGCCAAAAGCGGCAAAAGATGCCAGTCCAACAACTAACATGAGCAGTGCCTGACCTTTTATCCATTGGGAAATCGACACCTCAATCTCGTAAATGGTTTCTTCAATCTCGTCGCGCATCTCCATTTTAAATAACGAGAGTAATTTGGTTTTAATATTGTCCCAATCTAAAGACATATATAACGACAGGAAAAACACAGAAACCAGCACTGCAATATTAGAAAACACGGAGTACGACACAGAAAGCACATTGGATGTGACTTGCGCCAGCTGTGGAAGCAAATCCGCGGGGGAAAAACCAAACTGCTCCAGCCCGCCAATGCTTGCTAGCATCCCCGGCAGATTTTCCAACAGCTTGCGGACTTCTTTGACTAGTGGAGGAATACCGATAGTGAATAGTCCTGAACCAAGAGCAATTAATACAAGATACACTACATATACCGCAACACTGCGTCTGACTCTTCTTTTTACTAGTCGCTTGACGGACTGCTCAACCGCGATGGCAATTAATAGGGAAACTCCTAAAATGGCAAAGACCGAACCCATCCGGTAGACCACATAACCCAAAAGAGCCACGCCGGCAAAGGCAAACGCGGTTTTTAGTGAAATAACAATATCTTTATCTTCCATGTAACTTTGATTCTACAAGAGAAACCACCTGGTCGTCAAAGTCTGGGTCCAAAATGTCAAACCAGGTTATAGCAGGGTCTCTTTTGAACCAGGTCTGTTGGCGACGGATATAGGCATGCATGTCAAACTTTGCCCGTTGGTTGGCTTCTTCTAAAGTGGTTTGACTTGATAAGTAACTGACGGCGGATTTGTAAATGAGGCCGGTTAATCTGTGCGACTTGGGAAACTGTTTTTGGATATTTGCGACTTCATCAAACAACCCAGCGCCGAATACGGCATCGACCCAAGCGTCCGCCCGGTCGTACAGAATTTTTCTGTCACCGGTCAGACCGATATAGATAGGCTCGGTTAACAAGGGTTGCTTTTCCCGCGAAACTTCTTTAGTTAAAGATTTTTCTATGGCTCTAATTACTCTAGCCAGATTTTTTAGGTCAATCTTTTGGTACTCTTCCGGATTTAGTTTGAGTAGTTTTTGATCTAACTGATCCAAAGTTAATGTTGCCAAATATTTCCGTAACTCCAAATCCGGCCCGACTCCGGCAAGAGGAATTTTGCCGGTCAAAGCGTCAATGTAAAAACCTGTCCCGCCAACCACAAACACATTTTTCCCGTTAAGAGAAGCTCGCGGGAAAGTTTTTTGACAGTAGCCCAAAAAGTCGTATGCCGAAAAATACTGGTCAGGATCAACCAGATCGTAGCCGTACACATCCACGCCACTCAAAGTCCACTTAGCCTCTGTCCGCACAATATCCAAGGTCGCACTGGAAACCGGTATTTTCCCCGTCCCAATATCCATGTGTCTGATCACCTGTCTGGAATCAGCGGAGATTATAACCCCGTTAAATTTCTGGCACAGTTTTAAACCTAAAGAGGTCTTGCCGGTACATGTCGGACCCAATATGACAAAATTTTTAGCCGATATCATGCCTGTCCTTCAAACTTTCCCGCCAAACTTTAGTTAAATAAGCGTGTCGCCACTTTTTTTCCTTAAGCGGAACATCGTCCGCATACAATTTTTCCGCCACTGTCCCCTTGCGCGCCGAATACATGGAGATAAAAGCCACATTAAACTTGACTTTGGTAAAAAGTTCCGCCGTGGCCATAAACTGTTCGCGCGTCTCGCCGGGAAAACCCACGATTGCGTCCGTTCCAAGCTCAATATCCGGCACCGCCCGCTTTATCGCGTCCACCAAGGAAGTAAATTCCTGCGCGGTGTGCCGGCGGTTCATTTTTTTAAGCACCTCATCGTTTCCGGATTGGACGGCTATATGCAGATATTTTGACATTGTTGGCAGTTTTAAAATGTTGACCAACTCCTGCGTAAAATCAAACGGGTTGGACGAAATAAACGCCAGCTCCTTTAAATTAGGCAACTGACTGATTTCTTTAAGCAGGTCCACAAACGGTGTTTGCCGACTTTCTCCCGCCCTGATTTTCATTTTCTCCTCGGGCCCCAACCCCCATGAATTAACATTTTGGCCACACAACATAACTCGCGTGTAGCCTCGATCAAGCAAATTTTTTACCTCTCGCAAAATTACCTCTTTAGGCCGGGAAATTTCCTTACCGCGCGCATACGGTACAACGCAATAGCTACAAAAATTGTCGCAACCGGTAGAGATGTTTACATAGGCAAAGTTTTTGGTGGACTTAACATCTTGCCCTTCAACGCTATCCTCCGGCACTCGCTCCAAATGATAGTCCACAACCGGCTGAATCTTTTCAATGTCAAGTTTTGTTGTCGACTGCAAAATATCTGGCAAAGTAAAAATTTCCACCGGACTAATAAACTTGTCCACCCAGGGCATTTTTTTCTTAAGACCATCAAGCTCAAATCTTTTACGCTCCCCCACCGCCGAACCTACCATGCATCCGGCAAGAATAATTACCGGCTTTTTTCCCGTCCCTGCCAGC
>CAZTSS010000058.1:2672-4440 GCA_964616765.1 uncultured Candidatus Saccharibacteria bacterium | reverse complement strand
CTGAACGGTTTGCCCCAATAAAAGCTGTTGTGGCGCATTATATTTTTGAAAAAATTCATCCATTTTTGGACGGAAGCGGACGGGTTGGGCGGCTTTTGATTAGGCAACTTCTAAAAAACGACGGCTACGACATGAAGGGTATTTTGCCTCTTGAGGAATACTTAGAAAATCACCGGACTACCTACTATCAAATGCTGGAAGAACCGGAAAGTAATGTCACTGATTATGTAGAATTCATGCTGGAAGCAGTGGCGGTATCAGCAGAAAAAGCAAAGGGGCTGGTTTTGAATCAAAGAAAAGTCGAACCGGAAGATTTGCTACTGCCCAGGCGGGCGGAAATCGTCAGAATAATAAAGGAGCACGGTTTGGTAAATTTTGACTCTATCAGAAGACGCTTTTTAGCGGTAAATGAAAGAACATTGCGGTACGATCTTAAAAGACTTAAAGATGCGGGCTTAATTTACAAAGTCGGCACGACTAAAGGAGTCTTTTACAAACCTGCCAAATCCGATTGAAATCGATTTTAAAGTGCCCATCGACCCAAGATAAAACCAATGTTTTTTTGGCAAGATTAGGTAATATTAGGCAATATCCGGCAAAACATCCAAGTCGTACTCCTTAGCCAACTGCAAAAAGGCCTGGGCGTTGCCTAAAGCGTCGTCCACCGGATTATGCGTGTGCCGGGTTTGGCGCAGATGTTTAAAGTTTTTATGTGTATTGCGGACAAGCCCTTTATACAGACTTCCCAAATTGGTGGACGAATGGCCAAACGGATTGTCGCCCAAAAAATGGTGGAAATACCAGCACACAAACATAAAATCAAAGCCGTTATTGTCACTAATAAACATTGGGCGGTCTTTGACATGCGCGGTCAGCCAGCTCTTAAAATTAGCCATCACGCGGGCGGGATCGTCAAATTGCAGGGTTTGCTCACGGGTAAAGCCGGAAACAGCCAGAGCCTCCGGCACATGGTTTTGAGAAATCGGCTTGAGGTAGCCCAAAAAAGTTGTGTCCAGTTTTGGGTCGACTAGCACCGCGCCAAGCGCAATCATGGAATAATCGCCCGGAATCGGACCGTCGGCTTCAATGTCGACCATGATATAAGTCATCTATAACCCTAAGACTTTCTTAACCTCTCCTGATGAATATGTTTTTGTATATTTTAAAGCTTCGGTTAACATCTCATGTAATGACGAGATCAAACTTATATTTTTCTTTGTTTTATGATCGACCATACGGAAATTGTAAGCATCACAAGGAGGGAAATCAAACCGGCGACGGGGAAATTCAAAAACTTCCAGGGGTCGGGTCGCAGAAATTCCAAAGCAAAGCGAATAAGCGAGTAGCCAAACAGATAAATCAAGGAGGAGGAACCAGGAGCAAGTGCTTTCTTTTTTTGACTCTGGCTTTTGTAAACCGTAAAAAGAAGTCCAAAAAGAATAAAGTTTAAGATTGACTCATAAAGAAACAGCGGGTGAAAAGTGGTGTAATACTTAAATTGTTCCGGTCGGAATTGGGGCGGGATGTAAATGCCCCAAGGCAAATTTGTAGGATAACCAAAAAGCTCCTTATTAAAATAATTCCCCCACCTGCCGATAGCTTGAGCCAAAGGCGCGCAGACAGCGAAGATATCTAAATAAGCTAAAACATCCCTGCTGAAAAAAGCAGACGACTTAATCGATCCGCCAGAATCTGCCCTGCCGAGTTTTCCGGTCGACAAAAAGAAGCCAAAAAGTCCGCCAAAGATCGCTCCCCAGATGCCTAGTCC
>CAZTSS010000058.1:0-2655 GCA_964616765.1 uncultured Candidatus Saccharibacteria bacterium | reverse complement strand
AACATGACAAAGCCGCGCCCCCAAAAGTCCAAAAACTAAAGTGTAAAATACCGCCCGCCAGAAAACCTGTTTATCCAAACCCCGTCGCATGCATAACCGCTCACCCACCAAAACCGCAACTACGATCCCCAAAAACAGCATAAATCCATACATTTGCTTATTTTACCCCAAAATCACTAGCAAGTTATTGACTAATAACTGCAATTTGTGTTATGTTTTTACCGTGGACGCCCAAAATTCCGCAAAACCAAAAACTGTATATATTGCCAGCGATCACGGGGGGTTTAGGCTTAAAAATTATATTGTGAGCAAGCTTAAACCGCTTGGCTACCAAGTACGCGATTTTGGACCCTGGAAATACAATCCCGACGACGACTACCCTGATACAATTAACGGGTTGTTAACCTCTTTAAGCGGTCTGGACAGTATTAGAAACAATGTCTACAGTCTCCAGAAAATCGCCTTTGAATATACAGAAAACATGGCTAAGAATTATTACTTTAATTATTTTTCCCAGCTGGATTTACCTAACCCAATGAGTCGCAACGAAAATGTAGTGATTTCCCACAATGGGTGGAAGCATTTGGTAGAAAAAAAGCGCTCACTAAACGAACTAATAACCAGATTTTTTGCCCTTCCAAGAGTGCCTTACCTACTACTTAAAACTCAAAACGAACCCGCCTATTTGAAAAGAGCGTACCAAGGTTTTACCGAAGAATACTGGATCTATCAGGACATTGTTGAAGGAGTCAGAATAAAAGTGGTACTAACATCTACAAACAAAGATCCTGTAAGCTTTTTGTCTGTAATGTGGAAGGGTAGTGTGGAAACGAGAGGTATTGAAGCCGACGAGACAACAAAAAGGGGGCTGTCTCTCGCTTGGAAGCGACGTCGAGAATTCTCCACCACCGAAGCGGTAAATATCCCCCAGCCCCATGTATTAGAAGAAGAGTACCAAACATTAACAGAAAAGTCAATAACTCCTTCTATCCTGATTTGCAGAAACGGTGTGGGAGTTAGCACCTTAGCAAATAGGTTAAGGGGGGTAAGGTGCGCGTTATCGTGGCATCCAGAGCATATTAAATCGGCTAGAAACGACGATGACGCCAATTGCCTGGCTATCCCTGCCGACCATGTTACCAAAGAGCTGGCACTAGAAACTACACTGACTTTCCTTCAGACTCCATTTAGTAATGAAGAAAGACACATCAGGAGATTAAACAAATATGGTAATACCGGGAATTCTTGAAGCAACACAAGAAAAAGCGTTGCAAAAAATAAACCTGTTAGCAGGTGTGACGCCAAAAATCCAGCTGGACATTGCCGACGGTGAATTGGTCAGCGGAAAAACCTTTTTGGATATCTCCTTTCTGTCCTCCTTGCCCACCATGCCCTCCCCGCAACATCCCGTCCATATTCAGCTACATTTAATGGTCCAAAAGCCGGAGGCTATGCTGATGTTCCTGCCCCCCGTCGTCAAAGAAGTGTGTATCCAGGCGGAAGCTTTTATGTACAAACCTCTGTGCATGGAGGCGTTTGACGATGTGCTAAAAGCTAAAAATATCCGCGCGGGGCTTTCTTTTAACACCAAAACGCCGTTTGAGGACTTTTCTGACTGCCTTACCAAGTGCGATTTTGTGCAATTTATGAGTGTTGACCCGGGCGCGCAGGGCAGGCCCTTTATTATGGAGTCGCTGGACAAAATTGCCCGGTTTAAAGAGCGCTTTCCAAATGTAACTTTGCAGGTGGACGGGGGAATCGCACAGGATACTTTGCCCATGGTTATAGAAGCCGGAGCGGACGACTTAATTGTTGGATCAGCGATATTCAATTCCCCGGACCCCGTAGAGTCGTATAAAAACTTTGTGTTACAATTTGACCATGCCCGCGCAAATTACCTCACTAGCAGACAACGCCAAGGATTCGGCGGTGAAAAAACCCTCTAAAATTACCAAAGTAGCTTTTTTGGGAGGCGCGGCTTGGAAGGAAGACAGCCAGGTTTTTAAACAGGCCTTTGAAACCGCAAGACTTTTAGCCATGGCAGGCTACGAGATTGTAAATGGCGGAGGTCCCGGAGTTATGAGGGCGTCTACTATGGGCGCGGGAGCAGTTGGGGGCAAAACGCTGTCAATTACTTACTACCCCAACAAACCAAAACGACACTACGAAGGCACAGATCCATTAAATCGTGCGGACGAAGAGGTATACACTTTGGACTATTTTGACCGCACAAAAGTCATGTTGCAAAATACTAATATTCATATTGTTTTCAACGGAAGTTTGGGGACTTTAAGTGAGTTCGGTATGACTTGGATCAGCTCCTGGATTCACGAGCCCGACCACAAACCTATTATCATGTTTGGCGACTTTTGGGACGAGATTTTAACGGTGATGCAAAAACACATGCTGATAACTGACGAGGAAAGGGGCATGCTGAAGGTTTGTAATTCCCCGCAGGAAGTTTTGGACTATATTAAATCTCTTGAGGACAGCATCGCTTAACGCCAGACAAAGTGTATAATTGAATCGATGCCCCAAACTGAGTCGTATCTTCATACCCAAAATACTCATCTGACGGAATTGGAGGAGATTGCCGTCCAACTTAGGCAGGATGTGATTAGGATGCTTTTGGCCGCGGGTTCCGGGCACAGCGCG
>CAZTSS010000057.1:0-4456 GCA_964616765.1 uncultured Candidatus Saccharibacteria bacterium | reverse complement strand
GAACAAAGCATCAGAGATGTCTTAGGGATAACACCGTTACTTCAAAGGTTTAATTTGAAAAAGCAACATTTTGGTTTGTGAGGATTGTAGCATTACCGCAACATGCTAAGGAAATGGGTGGATATTCTTTGGCCAAGAGCTTTTAACAGCCAGCCTAAAATCATAAATACCAACAAATAGAAGATCGTGGCAACATAGTCGTTTAAACGATTATATAAAAAATCATATCTAGATAACACTGGCCAGTGGAGTAAATAGATTTCGTATGACAGGTTTCCTATCAATGCTAGAAACCTAAGTCGAATATTTATAACCGTAAAAGCGAGGATAAATGAAAATGCTGTAATCAAACTTGTTAACTGTTCTTGATATATTCCCTGCCCTACTCCGGACTTGATAGATGTGTACGAACCAATAGTCAGAAGTATTAAAACCATCACAAGTTTAGCCACTTTGATCAGTCGACTAAATGTAAGCCTGATTTTAACCCTAGAAATAGAACAAAAAAATTGGTGTAGGAGAATTCCTGAAGGAAAAGCTAGGTAATGAAGTTTGTACAGCTTTAACACATCTTGACTGACAGGAAGATCAAGTCGCATAAGCAATAACCCGACGAGAACATATAAGATAGCTGATATTATCGGAACTCTTTTGAAATATAATAGAGGAAAAATTGTGTAATAAAACAGAATCGGCGTGATGTACCACAGAGGGGAGTTTACATCCGTTGTTAAATCGGCGGAGGGATAAAATCCCAAGAAGCTTTTTATAATGTAAATAAGGCCGTACGACCGGTCCAGCATAACTAAGTCCAAAAGAAAAAATACACCTAAAATAAACCAAAGCTCCGGAAAAACTCCCAAAAACCGCTTTTTGTAAAATGTTGCCAGTCGGGTTGAAAAAGAGCCTGAAAGTTTTTCCCAAGACACACAAAGCCCGTAGGCCGAAAGAATAAAAAAGATATTTACGCCCACGCCCGCGTCCACGGAAAGTGGCCATAGAAAGTTAGTGCCAGGAAAAAGAAAATAGCCGATATGGCCAAAAAGCACCATCAAAATGGCCAGACCTTTAAGTTCCAGCGTTTTAGAAAGCGACATTTATGGTTTTACTCCAAAAAAGGTATCCCTCGCCCGACGGGTGAAAATTGTCTTTTGCATAGTAATCTTGGTGATTGCGGGCTTCCTCCGTGACAGAGTACAGGTCGACAAGGACAAATCGCGGGTTGTGTTGGTCGACCAAGCTCCTGATAGCCCGATTAAATTCCCGTGTTCTTGTGGCCAAAATTACATTAAACGGAAAACGCATAGCGGTTTTTGACCCTAAATACGGCAAATTAACAACGACGATTTTTGCTTGTGTTTTACTTTCTAGCGATTCTAAAATGGTCTGGTAAGTCTGGCGAAAGTCAGCTAACGGCACGCGGTTATGGATATCATTAATACCGATAAGCAGGCTAATATAGTCGGGATTTTTCTCAAGTGCCGGTTTTAGTTGATCGTTAAGGACATCCTCACTGACTGCCCCCGGTACAGCAAGATTAACCAGCTCGACTTGTTGATAGTCGACCGCGAGCTGTTTTGCCACTAAATAAGGATAAGTTTTTTCCACGGTTTGTGCGCCCACACCAGAGCTCAAACTGTCGCCCAAAACCACATATGTTACTGTACCTTTACCTTGAGAATTTTCCAAAACCACTCGCGAGGTTGGATAAGGACCTTCTAGATTTATTCGGCCGATCATATTATAAAAATTTGCATAAGAAAACCATAAATACAGCCCACATCCGAATAGGCAGGCGCTAATAGGCAAGACGACTCTTTTCACAAACCTAATTATACATGTATAATGCAAAAATGAAGGTCCGCGCAGTAACGGGCTTAAAGCTAATAAGTTTGGTTGGTCTGGTAGGGCTGTACTTTTTTATGTCTGTCTGGGACTTGAAATTTGATGTTATAAATCCGGACGGCATCAACTGGCATACGCGGACGCAGGCGTTTACAAAAGCTTTAGCAGACGGAGATTACGGCCAGACTTATCAGGTTTATCACCCGGGTTTTACGCTCATGTGGCTTTCCGGCCCGGTGCTGAATGCTTTTAGACCAACTACTTTGTCTGATGATGCACATACCGATTCAAAATCGGTGTTTCTGGACAAAGATTATTACGCAAAATTATCCGTGGTTGTGTTTTGTGGGCTGGTTTTTCTGGCAGGCTTGCTGGTTATGTGGCGACTTGCCGGGTTTAGTTACGCTACTGCCTTTGCGATTCTAATGGCGCTTGAGCCTTTTGTCATCGGTATGCGCCGGCTGTATCACCTGGACTATTTAATGACGCTCCCGCTATTTTTAGCCTTTTTATTATTAATTTATTATAACTACAAGTCGCCAAAGATATTTCTACCTGTGTTGGCCGGACTATGTTTTTCTTTCTCTTTTTTAACAAAGTCCACGGCGATTATTTTTCTGCCAGCTATTCCGTTTATAACATTACTCGGCGAGGTTAATTGGAGAAAGAAGCTTGCAGGATTTGTTGTCTTTCTTTTGTCGACAAGTTTATTTGTCTACTTGCTTTTTCCGCCTATTTGGAAAGATCCTGTAAAATCTGTTCCCAAATATTTTGAGAAGATCGCGTTGGGGGTTTCTGACATTGGAGTTGAGGGCAAGAAGGAATTAGGTAGCTCCGGCAAAAACGATAATATTACTTTGGACGACACGCTTGACGCGCGGGATAGCAACTTCTACATCGCCTCGTTATTCATGCGCCTCTCCCCGCCCGCAGGCGTGTTGATCGTTATCGGGCTTGGTGTTTACTGTTACTTTTTTCTCAAGGGTATGGCGCTACTTCCCGTTAGAGCGATTAAAAATAAGAGATTTCCCACCAACTTCAGCTTTTCTTCCGGCGCGTTTTTAACTTTATGGTCGCTGGCTTTTGCCATGGTTGCGCTTGTCGCCCTCACCTTGTCCGTCAAAAAGACCGACCGCTACCTGATTCTAGTCATACCGTTCTTATTTACATCTGTAGCCTACTTTTTTAGCCGATTGAAGTTTTATCTTTGGCTTTCTTTTGTAGCGTTTTACTTATATTTTGTCTACATTGAGCTGGCAATTATTCATCCCTATTATTTTGCTTATTCCAACCCGTATTTGGGCGGACTGGAGACTCGTTTGCGGGTGTTAGATGAGGCGCCGTTTGGAGTGGCTACTTGGGCGACCGTAGATGTCGTTAAAAAAGATCTGGCAGAAAACGGAAATTTTGGTTATTACACTATAGCTGGCTCAAAGTCGGTTAAGGCCATTTCGTCTGGTGGAAGGTTTTCCCGTTCCCCGAGCTGTGTTACTGACTATAGCATTGTTTTTGCTTTTGCCGACAAGCCTACATACTCCTGCAACCAAAAATACATTCTACTGGACACAATCAAGATTGACGGATTTGATTATTGGTACATCTATAAACGCCTGAATCAAAAGCATGAAAGCAACTACGATTAATCCGCTTAACCCGTGTTAGTTGATTAACGCCTTGTAAAACCGATCCTTGTCTGCGGGACTAGCGGGCATTTTTTGGAGTTTTTTAGTCTTAATTTTGTAGCCGGCGTCTATGTTTATCCGACTTAAAAAGTCCATGTTATGAGAAATTACTATAAGAGCGCCCTTAAAATTGTTAAGCGCGTTAACTAAAACCTCAACAGTTTCAATATCTAAATTGTTTGTAGGTTCGTCCATAACTAAAAGATCAATCGGAAATGAGCTAATCATAGCCAAGATTAGCCTGACCATCTCGCCTCCGCTTAAGCTGGCGCCGAGCTTGTGCATTTCCGTTTCCGATTTAAATTGGAACTTTCCTAGCTGTTCTTTGGCTTTGGACTCGGTAATTTCTTTGTTAGAAGCCATCAGGGTTTGGAGCAGGTTCAGCTCCGGTTTGATTAAGCCGTAGTTTTGGTCAATATATACCCAAGCCAGCTGCTCTCCCCGATAAACTTCTCCTTTTAGAACGATGTTCTTATCAATACCCAACAAAGCTTTTATTAGACTACTTTTCCCACTCCCATTATCTCCCGCGATCACAAGCCGATCGCCGTAAGTTACCTTTAGTTCCACGCCTTTAATCAATAGAGTTTTTTCGACCAGCAAGTCCGCGCTTTTGACCTCCAACATTGTCCGGCCTTTATTATCTTGGGTGTTTTTCATAGAAATAAATGCCAACCGGCGTTCTTCCGTTTGAAATTGCTCCAGTTTTTCTTCTGCTTCTTGCTTTAGTCGATCAATTACCGCGTTGCTGGACTTTTGCATTGCACCCGCCGCTTCCTTACCTTTGCCGTACACCATTTTGTCCATCCCGCCAGAAATAAACGCCCGTTTCGCCTCGTTGGCCCGCTTGGCCAGTCGCTCCTGTTCCTTTTGCGCCAGTTCTGCCGTCCGTTCCAGCTTGTCTTTTGCCAAGTCGTACTGCTTTTTAA
>CAZTSS010000056.1:0-4482 GCA_964616765.1 uncultured Candidatus Saccharibacteria bacterium | reverse complement strand
AAGTCCGAGTGTGAAATATTCCATTACTAGGGCTAAGCGGGAAGGCGGAAAAGTGGAAGTCGTCGTCAATCCAACTAACGAATCGCTTGCAAAAGTCCACCCAATAATAGTGGAAACGGCAAAGTCGCAAAAGTTTCCGGCTCCCTGTGTAGAAGACTTGATTAAAAAAAGAGATTTATGGCAAGACCACTTTCATTTGGCGACAGTCAAAAACAGCACTGGAGAAATCTGTGGGCTAAAAATTTTCTTGGGTTTTAATGGCAATGTTTGGTACATGCACGGCGGAACATCGAGCGCAGGTAGAAAAACAAAATTCGGCTATTTGTTGTTGTGGGAATCTATCTTGTATTTAAAAGGTAAGGGCTATAAGTTTCTTGATCTAGAGGGTAAGGACGACAAAAGATTCCCAGCTTTCACCAAGGGCTGGGGAGGATTTTCTCACTTTAAAGAACGCTTCGGTGGAACGGAAGCAGACTTCCCATACCCGCGCATAAAATATTACAGTAAGGGTTTTAACTTACTAACCAAACTAGCCGGATCAATGGTTCCCCTCTAAAGATTTTTCTGCGCATGCGGGCAAATGTCTTTGTAATCACACCAATCGCAGTGCTTGCCTGGAGTCGGCGGAAAGTTCCCCGACTTCATGGTCTCGACAATTTCTTCCGTTTCCGCAACCTGCTTTTTGACTTGGTCTAAAGACTTTCGCGAGCTAATCTTTTGCAGATCTTCAACAAAATACAGTGACAAAACCTCCGGCTCCAAACCAAAATTTTCTCTAACCGCCCAGGCATAGAGCGAAGTTTGCAGATCTTTGTCGACATCTTTTTGCTCTTTTAGTTTACCGGTTTTGTAATCAATAATCTCGACTTTTTTTCCTTCCAGCTTGTCGATTCTGTCAACCCGACCGGAAAACTTTACCCCTGCCAGTCTTAAATTAACGATTTTTTCTAACTCTAGGATGTTTTTATCCAAGTCTTTTTCCTTGTTGTAATAAGCCTGTAAAATTTCAACGCCGGAGTCATATCGCTTCTGTCGATGGCGCGAGTCCACGTATCCCGTGTCGTCCCAATGATTTTTGTACAATTCCAAAAGTCGTTCAAAACTTACATTTTTGCTAAACAGGTTTTCTGTATGAAAATCACGCAAGGTGTTATGGATAGTGGTCCCAAAGGCCAGAACATAGCTTGGTTGACTGGGGATTTTTAGAACATACGCGTATTTGTATTTGAGCGGACAGGTTTGATATGCGGAAATTTGCGTGTAACTTACGTAGTCGAGAGTGAAAGTTTTTCCCGTCGGCGGGATTTTTCTGTAGTCCGACTCAACCCCAAACATGGATTGTTCTTGATCGCCATCTGTTAGCTTTTCGCCCTTTTTTGCAAGAATACCTGTTTCCCCAAGAAAGCCCGATGGAACTGTATCTCTTTTGCCTCCGTAATTATGCGCGTAGGTCAAAAATAGGTGTTTTTTAGCTCTGGTCATAGCGACATAAAACAGTCGCCGTTCCTCCTGCAGATGTTCGTCGCCCGTGGGTAAAGTTTCCTTAATTAACTCTGCCGGAATTTCAATCAAATCCCCTCTTTCCCGTGACGGGAATCTGCCGGAAACCAAATTGACCACAAATACTGCCTCGTATTCCAAGCCTTTTGCCGAGTGAATTGTCGACAAAGTTACGGTGTCAATATCCTCAATCTCCGCTTGGGCGGGATTATCGCCGGCCTCGATCATTAAGTCCAAAAATTCCAAAAAATCTAAAATTGTAGGCGTGGTTTGACGATCTCGGTAGTAATCTTTTTCAAACAGCTTAACTTGATCCAAAAACAAATTTAGATTTTTAAGGGCGAGAAGATTTTCTGTGTTTTCCTGCTCTGTATACAGCTTCAACATTCCAATGTCACTTACTACTTTATAAATAAAGTGGGATGGTGCGGGTTTTAGCATCTCTTTCTGCAAGTTTTCTAGCTTACTAACTAAATCCAATACCTCAAAAGTTTTAGACGCTCTTAAACAAGCCCACAGGTCTATTTTTTTAAATCTGGCCTCCGACAATAATTTTGAAACCTCGGTTTGGGAAATACTAAAAACCGGATTGCTCAAGATCCGATACAGACTTATCCCGTCCAGTGTGTTACCTAACACCCGCAAGATCGCCAAAACATCTTTTACCTCGTCTTTGTCGTACAAACCTCGGTTGCCCACCACCTGATACGGAATATCTGCAGACTTTAGAGCGACAACAAAAGAGTCCAGATGGCTATTCGCCCGAGCCAGAATTGCTATATCCCTATAGGAAATACCTGGATCGTCGGCAAGCAGTTGACGAATCTTTTCTGTCACAAAACTAACTTCCTCGTCCAGACGGGAAAATTCAAGTACTTCAGGTTTGATTTTTGCCTTCTCTTTTACAGCTACTAGCTGCTTGCTAATGTTCAATTTTGATTCAAGAGTGTCCGGATTATTATTTTGGATTAGACTATATGCCGGATCCAAAATCTTCTGGGTGGAACGGTAGTTCTTTAATAGACTTATCGTTTGGGACTTCTTGTAATCTCCCCGAAATTCGAGAATGTTAGAAACAGCTGCCCCCCGAAATTTATAAATAGAGTTATGAACCACAACACCGTCAGCAACAAAATTATGTGTGCCTTCTACCTCCAGATCATAGGTATCTACCAATGTTATTTTCTCGTCCCGTGAGACTACGCGACGATAGTTAATCTGATTACCCTCTAAACAAGGGAGGTATAATCCGGGGACAATATGGCTTGCCGGAACCATACGACATGGTAAATGATGCAGATTAAACCTCCCCACAACAAATTTCTTATCAATTTTGGCTCCAGTTACTTTAGATATAAGCTCAGCAATCTCCCAGGCATCAGTCGCATTACTTGATGAATATCTGTACCTTTTACCCTTTTTTGCCTTGTGTGTCTCAAAACCCATTTTCTCCAGAGCCTCCAGCGCTTTACTATTCGATGTCTCTATGTGTACTAAATGACTTATTACCGGCTTTTGCATAAAACCATCTTTAGAGTGTTTACATCTATATTTACGGTGGCATATGCTAAAGTTTACTTTCAGTCTTTCGCTAACACCTCTAGTAACAGCATCTACGCAGAACACAGGCGAGTCCAGATCCAAGTTAAAGTCCTCGGCAACTTTTCTTGCCCCGGATTCCGTATCTAACTCCGAAAACAACTTCGTGATCCATTTTTCATTTAAAGCTTGGCCTGGTCGAGGAAGAAATGTTACCGTTGGTAGCTGATACTTCAAAGAAAGCAGGTTTTCGTAAAACCTTGCTTCCTCATCAGTGGAGTAAGAACCCAAAGCAAAAATTTCATCCGCGTGGTGCTCAAGCCTTAAACGGCTTGGAATATCGTTAGTCACACCGATCCTCCATCCCAAATTCTGCTGATGCATCAGATAAACATAGTGCCAATCCTTGGCTCTGCTGTGGGCAGGTACAAAGCAAAACATTTTGTGGTTATCGGTTACAGTTATTTTTTTATTGCTTTCTGTAGTAAAGGTTAAGAGTCTAACTTTTTGGGTCTTTTTTGACTTATTAACGACCTTTGAATAGGCGGTGTGACCTTTTCCTACAGCGGTAAGAATAGTATCCCCAACCTTAATATCTTTGATTTTTTTAACCCCTTTGTCGACTGCTATCAGAGCATCTGGTGGCAAACACTGGCTATCGTCGCCGACGACAATCAAACTTCTTCCCGCGGTCTCCCGTAACGGGAAAAGTTGTTTGACCAGCTCGTATTGGGCAAAATTGGTATCCTGAAATTCGTCCACCATAATATGTTTAAATTGCTGTTGATACTTTTTAAGAACCGCCGGACGGGTTTTAAACAATTTTATGCACCACAGAATTAAGTCGCCAAAATCCACATACGACTTTTTTAGCTTGAGCTCTTGATACTTACTATAAAAATTAGCGAGTTCCTGCCAGCGCCTTTTTTCCTCCGCATCTCCGTTAAAATTTTTTGCAAATGCACCAAAATCTTTTTCGTCAATACCCTCGTCCTGAAGGCGGGAAATAAACTTAAGTATGGCGGAAATAAACTTGGCGGGATTTCCAAGAGGCCGGTAATAGTCTACATCAAAATCAAACAAATGTTTTCTTACCAACAACCACTGCTTTGGGTAAGTTAAAATCTGGTAGCTAATATCCAAACCAATCTCCAAACCCTCTTTTCTCAAAACCCTATCCGCAAAAGAATGAAAAGTAGCAACCCAAGGCTCTTTATAACCAAGTGGCATCACATCACCGATTCTTTGGAGCATCTCACCGGCAGCCTTCTCCGTGAAAGTGAGGGCTAAAATAGAATCCGGATCAACATTTTTTTCCTGAATCAAATATTTAACCCGCTCCGTAATCACCCGCGTTTTTCCCGTGCCTGCGCCTGCAACCACCATCAACGGTCCTTGATCGTGCTCGATAGCTTTTTTCTGTTCCGGGTTTAGGTTAAGCGA
>CAZTSS010000055.1:1203-4593 GCA_964616765.1 uncultured Candidatus Saccharibacteria bacterium | reverse complement strand
CCGAGGTTAAGGGCGACAAAACTGAAGTTTCTGTTTTTAAAGCTTTATCGACTCAAAAAGCCGACAGCCAGGCCAAGGTGGTTTTAGGTGGCGCCGATGAACAGACCCCAGAGTCCACCGTTCCCGATACCGGCACCAACACCATCTTTGGCGCCTTTGTTATGTCCTCCTTAATTATGTTTGCGGGAATTTATATGTTAATGACTCAGCCCAAAGACGTTGCCCTAGCCAAGTTTGAAAAGCGCATTATTAGGGAATTGGATTAAGCGTTAACCGAGATTCCCACCAATGTTATCTCCGATAGTATCTATATGACTAAGGTTCGAATTGTCCAACAATTCTATAGATAAGGCAAGCCTACCGTCCACATGTTTTGGTAACGCACCCATTTTGTTTACCCAAGCTAATAGCTCAAAAATATCACCCTTCCAACCGGATTCCCTAAGCTCGTGATAAGAAGTTGCCAACTCTACCCCCACATAGTAATAATGCCAACTTTCATCAGGTACACCATCATGCCGGTTGTTATCAATATACGATCTCACGAAACCAAATTTATAAGCCTCGTGATCTAGAAACTCATAAGCAGGTGTGTTTTCAAAACCGGCCCTAGAGTCAATGGCGAAA
This sequence comes from uncultured Candidatus Saccharibacteria bacterium, assembly GCA_964616765.1. GTDB lineage: Bacteria > Patescibacteriota > WWE3 > UBA101185 > UBA10185 > JBBAAW01. The sequence continues at coordinate 3,966 of CAZTSS010000055.1, read as the reverse complement.
TTTATCGACCGCGTAGTAAAATCAACTGCCCGGCCTGTTTGATGTTGAGAGCTTCCGGGTAAAGCTGTCCATCTTTTATCTCCTGCTTTGTCGTAAAGGTATTTCTGAGTCGCATAGCTCCTATAGCCCGAACCAATAAAGATATCTTCCACACCATCTTCTTTGGCCCGCGCAAATAAAGCCTGCAAGGGCTCGATTATTTCAACAGACGCACTCACGGCCTCGGCACTCGTTGGTATATCCTGTTGTCGCAATTTTACAACTTCTGGGGTGTAGTTTGCCTCTAAAAGATTACTTCTATCTACAATTCGATAAAGATGGGCTTCTTCTTCAGTTAGCTTTCGATAAGTAATATTTTCTCCTCGAACCAGAGTACCACCACTCAACTCATCCCCCCCCAAAGATATGCCCAAATTTAACATAGCTAATTCATTTATTATTTTGTTAGGATCTTGTGATCCCACTACATTTGCGATGTCACCTTCATAAACCACACCTAAAACAAAGAAATGGGGTGTATCTTTAGGAAGGGGGTGAATAATCCCGTGCTTTAAAGCAAGATCAATTATTTCTCCGTTGATGGGTAATAATTTTCCTCCGTCACCTAACATATACAAATCGAATGCACCACCCGTCTGATGTTGTGATTTCCCAGCCTTGGCGACCCCGTTGGGGTTCTTTTCATGTACTGCGTCCTGTTCCGCATACGATCTATAAGTGTGGGCTATCATCAAATTCGTATATCCCTTTTGGTAACATTCGTCGATAAAGGCAGTTAAGCTTGGCAAGGCTTTTTCAGAAATAAGATGATTTCCAGCCCCCGCCCATAGAGTCGCCTTTATATCCTCAGCTTGGATTTCAACTAAATCCGAAGGGATGTAGGTTTCTGACAAGCCCAATTCTCCGTTGTGTCTGAAATCCCCAGAAATAATTGCCTTGATAGTTGTTTCTCTACTATCTTGTACATCTTCTGTAGAAGAAACGCCACCAGTTACAGTACCTTCTGAGTCTATCTCTTGGTACCAATCCTGCACCTCTTTTGAGGGAACTTCCTGTGGAATCTCTAGCCCGGAAGTCGCATCAACAACTGGCGGTAATATTTCCTCACCTGCCTCGTTATAACCTTGTTCCCAAGCTTGGACACTGGCAGGAGGTACTGTTTGAGGAACTTCCGGACTTGCTGTAACCACTGGATTTTCTAAAGATGTTGTTTCTGGCGCAATAGGTGCCGGATTCCCTGCGAGTTCTACAGGCTGTACAACTTTAGCTTGTTCTGTTACAAATGATGGCGATTTTTCTGTACGGTGACCAAATACGGAAACTGCAACAACTACCGCCGCTACTGCTCCAGCCTGTAATATTTCCCTCCGGTTCTGTGAGAACCAATCTCCTACCCGCCTCAATCCGCCCTTAACTCTTTCCCAACCGGACTTCCCGACATCAGTTTCTACAATAACTTGGTTTTGCTGAGCCAAAGTAGACGCTCTTTCCTCTGTTCTAGCTTCCAACCCTAATTCGTCGGCTTCGGTAACTCCATAATAATCCGCTTGCTCCGCCTTTTCCTGACTAATAACGGTAGCTGCTCGGTAAACGCTTTGGGAATAATGCCGTTTGTGGGGCTGACCTTTTTCTTTAAGAAAAGTGTAAACATTGGCTTTTTCAGGGAACTCGTCTGCGTAGTGTTCCAATACATACACGACATGTGCGTTATAAACCAGTTTCCCCCGCATACATCGTACTAGTTGCAATAGCTCATAATTACCCGGAGCTTCGGTATCGTTTCTGACTTCGCGTTCGACATCTCTTAATGCATCCAAAACAGCCGAATAATCCTGATCGTACTTACCCAACAAGTTCGTCAAATATTCGTCAGCAACATTTTTGCCGTGGATGGTAAGTTTTTCCGATTTACCCAAAAGTGGTTGATCAGAATCGCGCTCTACTATAGGCGTTATATCCCTAATAAACAGCTCGACATTAGAAGATTCCGCCACTTCCCTGGCGTCGCTATTTACTTTTTCAATTGGTATTGTCATTTGAACTTAATGAGTAACTCCCCTAGCTCTGATTTAATTCTATCAGTTAGCTTATTGTCTAGGTCGGGTATTTGTTCCAATAGAAACTGGCGTATATGCTGGGGGTCTCTGCCGTGCTCAATCATCTGATAGAACGCTACTCTTTGTCGCTTATTTAAGTTGGTAAGAATAAAGTTTAAAATTATTTCATTAACCAGTTTCTCTGTAACAGGGTCGCCATCCTCGAGGTCCAAAAACAGTTTTTCTCCAAGGCCAATAATTTTTAGGATCTCTGCTAACTTCGAGTTAGTCATGCAAAATCCCCCTAACCATATATCTCATAGCTTTACTGCCCGCGGGGTAACAAGTCATCAAGGTTAATGTTGACTCATTTAAGTAGCGGGGTTTAAATTCCGCCAGAGGGTCAACATCGCCAGGTTTGGCAAGTATGTGGCCTTCCACAAGGTAAGTGTATTTAACATTATTATAATCCACAACAAGCTTGTCGCCCGCCGTAAGGCTGTCAATTGTAGAAAAAATAGCTTTATAATTTTTTGGACTGTAAAACACGGGCAAAACCGAATGACCATAGATGAACATATTACCTACTTCACCCGGCAATGCGGAGCCAGGATATCGGCCTAACGCATCGTTGGGATCCAAGTCGGGAGGGTTGGTCTCCACCAAAGCTTGCTTGATTCCAAGCTTGTCGATAGTTAAATAAAAATACTGCGGGACATTTTGACGC
>CAZTSS010000055.1:0-1193 GCA_964616765.1 uncultured Candidatus Saccharibacteria bacterium | reverse complement strand
ACCACAACATCCTTTGCCGGACCAAAAGCTTGAAGCTCGTCAAAACTAAAGTCCCTAAAACCCGTGCTAGCGCCCAAAACCGAACCCGTTACCGTTTTGGCGTCCACCCTACCGTCCTTAATAAACATAAACGGCAAAACTACCTGCCAGGCAAACAGCCCCAAACCGGCAAAAATCAGCGCGCCGGGCAGGAGCCGGGGAGCCAAAACAAAATGCCGATCGTAAGTTTTAAACAAAGGATCGTACGACTCGTCTTTTATGTACTTGTAGGGTACTTTATAAACCATAGGCAGGCTTCGTTTATGGTAACAGATTTCCGGGCTTTTTGTTATACTTACATCATGGAACTGCTTTCCGACAAAGAACAACTAAAAAAACTGTGCAAAAGTAACGCTATATCCTTTCTTGGTCTGTTTGGTTGGTATTCAAGAGGCGACCAAACACCAACAAGCGATGTGGACTTGTTGGTGGACTATTCCGAGTCAGAAAGTATGTTTGACCATGTTAGAATCCAACGGCAGTTGTCGGAATTATTAAACAAGCAAGTCGACTTGGCGACAAGGCGCTCCGTCCACCCGTATATAAAAGATTATGTACTGCGGGACTTAAAAACATTGTATGCCGATGAGCGATCTGGTCTATGTATAGTCCTCGCAAAATAAAATGTTGCTTTTTCAGATTTAACCTCTGTAGTAACGGTGTTATCCCTAAGACATCTCTGACATTTTGTTTTGAGCTAGCTAGACACACACCGCAAAAGTTGCTCGTTTTTGACCTTAGTCTACCTGTATATGGTGTTGGAGGATATTTTTAAATGAACAATAGGCGCAGGTTTTAAGAATTAAACTTGTTATTACAGCAAAAGGTTTATGACACTTCTCCAATAGTTCACTTATATATTTTTGCGAACTATTTTTTAGCCGTTATTAAAGCAGATACCCAGTTTTATAAAATAATTAGTGAACTACCCTAGTTCGGAAATATCGTAGGCTATAATGGCTGTAATTACAGTCACGGTGGCAGGCTATATTTTTAAGTTATATTGACAGCCTTAAAACTACGCTCCCAACATCGTTCACTTATTTTTTAACAGTATGAGGATTTTATTGTTACTACAGGACGAAAATAGTTCGCCAATTTTGGTAAGTGAACTAACAGACATTTCTCTGGAGTTTATGCTTGTATTAACAATG
>CAZTSS010000054.1:0-4709 GCA_964616765.1 uncultured Candidatus Saccharibacteria bacterium | reverse complement strand
TACGACCCCTGCATGTCCTGCGCGACTAACTTTTTAAAGATTGAGTGGATACGGGCGTAATCGATCGGTCCATCCATCGGCAGACCAATTAGCGTAACCCCCCCAAGTTTCCCAAGTTTTTTTAAGTACTTAAGCTGAAATCCCAAATCAAAATCGTGGGCAGTGGAGCGGGGCGGAAGGACAATTTTGCCTAAATCCTCGTTTTGAAGAAGTGTAACTTCCTTAAGTCCTTCCACTGCATCCATAATTATTGCATCCTGCCCATCGGCAAAAGGCAAATCTTCGTTTGGTTTTATCACAACAAACATAACTTCAGGAAAACTATCACCGATTCTTTTTGTTACGGTAAATGGAGTGTTATCAAAATCAACATCCTGATTGCCAAAAACATACACCTTTAGCTGTCTACAATTTGTAGACGACTCGTTTGATGTAGTTACCACCCCTTTTGTTAAGGATATATGTACTCTATTCTTACTCCTTTGTTTTTTATGTATTAGCACAGCCCTATTCTAATGGATATGTGCAAACTGTACACACCCTTAATTTCTTTCCGTTGTAACAACCTATTTTCAAGGGGGAGGTACAATTTGTACCCTCCCTTGAAGTGTTCCCAAAACGGGAACGATTGGATTTCAACTATTTGGATCTCGTAGATTTCTCATTCTGCGATAACATGTCGCAAAGTAATGATAACGAAAAGGTATAATGTTTTTATGAGTAACGACTCTCTTCAACTTGCTTGTCGATTTTCTTTACCGCCAAATTCTTTAGGTTATTGCGGGCAAAACTCTGCGCCGGAAAAGTTTAAAAAGTGCGTGGTTGACAGTGTTTCTGCCGGAGACCTGCAGGAGGTTCAGCAGGAATTGGAAAAGTTTATTGTGCTTAATCCGTATCTAGAAACTCTGGCGACGCTAACCGGCAAATCTAAATTTTCCCGTCAAGTTATTGAAGCTTATTGGTTGGGTAATGACGACCTAAAAAAAGCAAAGCCGGAGGATTATTTTCTTTTGCTCGAAAATTTTGCTAGCCAGGGGGTTCCGCCGTGGTTTGTTGACGATCTTAGATTAAGACCCCCTAAAAAGTTTATTCCGCACCATCTTTTTCAGGTTTTGCATGTGGGGGTGGGACGGGCAAGCGGTTCCGTGCCGTTTGACATGTCGTCCATAAATAATTGCATGATTAGGTGGGGAAAGGTTACGCGTATTATGGGCGACACATTAGAGGCGGATCTAACTTTGCTTGACGGAAAAATCAGCGACGGATCCGCCAACGACAAGACTTTTAGCAGTCTAAAATTAAGTCAAAAAATCTGCCAAGTGGTGTTTTTGCTAGGTTTTCTACCAAATCTAAAGCTGGGCGATGTTGTGGCTGTGCATTGGGGTCAGGCGGTAAAAATTTTGTCGCCCAAAGAAGTCGCACAGCTGGACTTTTGGACGCGGGAAGTATTGGACTCGCTAGCCTAGTCATTACAGGTTTATCCTTACACCTTGATTTGTGTTTCACTCGTGTAGCCGGACGACTTTTGGTGTCTTACTAAACTCCAATAGATTAATGCGGATCCCAGAATAATCGATAAATTTTGGACGATTGTTTGCAAATTCCAAGTATGCGTCACAAAAATTGCAGACAAGGCGGTGGTTATTAAAGTAGCGGACACTAAAACGGCGGAAACGCTTACCGCGGGAGCAAATTTTAAGGCATGGTACCAAAGACTGACATAACCAAATAGGAATCCCGCGGTTAAAACGATCCAAAGCCACTGGGTGGACGACATGCTAAAAATATCACTAACACTTGCAGGATTGGAAATCGTTACAGAACCGATCAACAACAACGACCCAACACCCATTCTTGATGTAGCAACCAGATCAGGACTTACACCGGCAAGCGTCTTTTTCACCAAAATAGTTTCCAGTGCCCACAAAAGCGTCGCTCCAAAAACCATCAGCTCGCCGGTGGAATAACTAAAGCCGGTAAAGCCACCAATAGGGAGATTTCCGGCAAACAGCAACAAAACGGCAAGACCGGTAAGTTTAGACACTTTTTCTTTAAGCAGGGGGACGGCCAAGATTGCCACCCAGATCACCAGAGTCTTATGAATTAAATTGGCAGTAACGGCGGGAATTTGAGCAAGTCCGGTAAAAAAGAGGTAAAACGGCAAAAAGCCACCTACAACCCCGATTGTTAGCAGTTGAAAAATCTGCTTTTTGGTCAGCGACTTCAATTGGTGACATTTTCCACTAGAAACAATAAGTCCAACTAGCAAAATACCCACCAAAGAATTTTTAATTGTGGGCAAAAGCACGGGATTTCCCAAAGAGACCACGGCAAACTTGTTTATAAAAACGGAAAAACCGGAGAGGATGGCGGCGTAAAAAGCAAATTTTAAACCCTTGGCAGTATTGGTCATGCGCGATTTTAAGCGGGCCAAACTTGTTGGCCGGTTTCGGTGTCGGTAATAATTACGGCCGCTGTTGGACAGGCCTGGGCTGCCAGTAAAATATTTTCCGGCACATCCTGCGATCCTTCTTTTATTACCGCTTTATTTTGGTCGTCCAGGACAAAGGTATCGGGCGACACGGCAATGCAGGACGCCGCGCCGATGCACAAGTCCCGCACGACTTTAACTTGATATTTGCCAAGTTGGACTGCTTTATCTTGATTTTGGTCGTTCATGGACTAAATCTACACGAGTACTGCTGACAAGTGAAGCAATGTGGGTTGGGAGAAGATTCCAGAGAGAGAGAGAGTACTTGGTCAGACTGATTGTCTGGGTACTTTCCTCCTCCGGAATCTCCTCCGAGGCCTTTTTACTTTTTCTTTTCGATCTTCACCTCCGTTACTAACTTGCCATCTGCTGAGACGATGCGCGCCACCGGTTCGCCGGTGAGATCGAGGGCGATCGTGGCGCCCTTTCCACCAACCTTTTCTGCTGCTTCCAAGGCTAGCCTCATAGCCTTGGCGTACGCACTTTCTTCCTGCGCCATCTTTTACTCCTTTGAGTATAGGTCAGGATTGACCAAGGGAAATTATAGCAAAAATTCGGTCGTTTTGCTTTTAGCTGTAAGAGTCAAAGAGCTGTGAGAGATCGGGACGATTTTGTGTGTGATGATCAATTCCTGTTCGTGGCTTGGGAGAGGTGTGATTTTCCGGTGTGGGTTTGGAGACTTTGTAAAAGACACCAACCGGAATTTGTTTGAGGCCGAATTCGTGGGATTTTTCGTAGGCGAGCAGTTTGTTTGTCAGGTCGTAAGATTCCGGAAGCTGGTAAGTATTTTGCTGAAAAAATTGGTGGGTAAACTCTTTATTAAAGGTCACGCAGGGCTGGAGGACTTCGATAAAGGAAAAGCCTTGATGGTTGTTTGCTTCAATGATTGTTTCTATAAGTTCTGGAATATTTCCAGAATAAACCCGGGCGACAAAAGTTGCGCCTGCGGTGATTGCCAATGCCAAAGGATTTATTGGTTCGTCGGGGTTGCCGGCGGGGGTGGATTTGGTCTTAAATCCGTGTGGTGATAGTGGGGAGGTTTGACCTGTGGTTAAGGCGTAAAGTCCGTTATTGTGCAAAATAACCGTAATGTTGTGATTGCGTCTGGCGGAGTGAATAAAGTGATTTCCGCCTTCGCCAAAGCAGTCTCCGTCGCCCGTGGACACAAAAACATTAAGGTCAGGCCTGTACAATTTAAGTCCGCAAGCAACCGGCAAGGCGCGACCATGAAGGCCTTCTAGCGATGTGAGTTTGGTAAAGCTGGTAATGTGGCCGTGACAGCCGATTCCGGCAACAAGCGCCGTGTTGGTGTTGTCCCAGCCTTCTTTTATTACTGCGTTTTTAAACGCCGCCCAAATCGTCATGTTGCCACAACCCGGACACCAGGTGGGGGAGCAAGCGGTTTTTAAGTCATCCAGCGTCATGTCAGCCTCCTTTTGATTTCTGTCACAAGTTCGTCTGCAAAAAATGGTCGCCCGTCATATTTTAGTAGGTTGTCAGTTAGTCCAATCCCTGTGTGTTCTCTAATAAGTCCCGCGAGTTGGGCGGTGTAATTGTTTTCTATGTTTAAGATTTTTTTGGTCTTTTTTAAGGCGTCGGTAAGCTGACTTGCCGGAAAGGGACTTAGCCAAGTTAGGTGTAAAAAGTTGACATCAGGCAGTTCCTTTAGCGCTTGCAGAATCGGGCCTTTGGTGCCACCCCAAGCCACCAGAGTTAACTTGGCGTCTTTTGGTCCGTAGAGTTGCGGACCTTGGGCGTGATTTTTTAGGCAGGTTTCAAGTTTAGTCATTCTTTTGTTGACTTGGCTGACGCGCGTGTCGATTTCTTCGGTGGAGATGCCGTACTTATCGTGTTCGTCGGAGTTGGCCACAAAAAAGTTACCGGAGCCCGCAAAGGCGCGCGGGGAAATGCCGTCCGGCTCAAGCTGATACCTTTTATAGTCTGGGTCGACTTTATCGAACAGCTTGCCTCGGTCGATTTTATAACCGGAAAGGTCAAACTGGGGAAAATTTTGGTCATCGTCGCAGATATTTTTGTCCAGCAAGATAACAACCGGCGTTTGGTAGATTTCCGCCAGATTTAAGGCCTGCATAGTCAGCTCAAAAGTTTCTTTGGGATCACCGGGCGCCAGCACTATTCTGGGGAAGTCGCCCTGATGCGCGTGCAAGACCATCCGCAAGTCGCCCTGCTCGCTCCAGGTAGGCAAGCCCGTAGCCGG
>CAZTSS010000053.1:0-4757 GCA_964616765.1 uncultured Candidatus Saccharibacteria bacterium | reverse complement strand
GCTTTATAAAAGTTTGTGCACCCTTTGCCCCCTTCCTGGCGGAGGAACTGTGGCAGGATATTAACAGTTTTACTACATGGGACAAGCACAATAGTGTTCACTTGCAATCTTGGCCACAAATTGCTAATGACCAAATTTCGGTCGAGCGACAAACCATTCCAGTTATGATAAACGGTAAGATTCGCGGACATATTGAGACAGACCCGAGCGACACAGAAGATGTTATAAAAGAGAGGCTTAGAAAGGATGAGAAATTTTCCAATTATTTACAGGGAGATTTTAAGAAATTCGTTTTTGTAGCAGGTAAGATAGTAAGCGTAAATATTTAACCAAGAAAGTTATAAGAATATGGACACGACAAAAGTTGGAAACGGTAAGTTTTATCACGGAAAATTCACCGATGCAGAAGCAACTCGAGGTTGGTTTGTAGGGTCTTTTTTTCCTGACGGCGATAAGCGCAAGACGGATCATGTCGAGATGTTCTACCACGAACATAAACCTGGAGATATCCAAAAACCTCATTATCACGAGAAAAAGATCGAACTACTAATAATCCTAGAGGGACGGGCCAGATACAGGATAAACGACAATGAAGCGATGCTAAATACAGGGGACTTCCTATTTGTCGATGTAAATAATGTCATTTCTGGAGAGTTTCTGGCGCCTACCAAATTCTTTGCCATTCACTCACCAAGCATATCTACGGATAAAGTGAATATTAATGGATAACCTTTTATTCCAGGCGGTTTATTTTCTCAACAATCTCGGTCGTTGCTGCTGATGCGCGGTCTCTGTGGATTAAAGCCCCGATATTCAAATCCCCAGCCCTTTTGATTTTCTCGTCGGCGTATTTGTCTTTAGCTAAATGCGTAATCAGATAGTCGGGTGCAATTTTCTTAGAAAGTCTGCTGTAATAGTCGCCTGACGATGGTTTGAAAAAATCCAAAATCTTACGAATCCCAAAAATATAATCCACAAAAGAAAGTTGGGAAAGAGTTTCTAGGCGGATTTTTTGACTGAAGATGGGTCTGCCCGTGCCTTTGGAGAGTCTGATTGAGCCATCCGAATCCAAACCCACAATCAGCAAGTCAACCCGCTTTTTGGCCCATTTAAAAAGTCGCACATGCCCAATATGCAAAACATCAAAACAGCCGGTGATTAAACCTACTTTGCCCCCCCCCATGCTGACATTTTTTAACTAGGGCTGGAAGTTTGCTTAACGGAACTATTTTTCCCATAACTTATCGCTTGTAATTGTAACAAAAATCCCACCTTTCGGCGGGACTTTGTCGATCAAACTATCCTAGGACAATTTGATGTTACGCGTTAGCGTAGATTATTATTTCGCTTCAGCAACGGCCTGTTTAAGCAGGTCCTTGAAGACCGCGTTTTTTTGGAGGTCCACAAGCATTGATACTATCTTTGCGTTGTTAAGCCTGTAGTAGACTTCCCTACCGCGCTTTTCGCTTTTTAAAAAGCCAAGCCCGGAAAGAACTCTAAGATGGTGAGAAGCTAAATTCTCCTCCACCCCAAGCTTATCGGACACAACTCCAACTTTTTGCTCCCCTGCGGAAAGCATCTCCAGGATCTTAAGCCTGTTTTTGTCGGACATTGCTTTGGAAATATTTACATTATACTTCATGACAAACATAATACCTCTTTGGAAAATAATGTCAATACCCCTTATTTAATCAGGAGTTGAAATTATTGGAGCAGGTATTAATGTGCGTGCGACTATGTTTATGGCCCCATGGTTTTGTATTGTATCGCCTCTGCTATGTGGCAAGACTTTAACTGCGGGCTTTCTTCCATATCGGCAATGGTTCGGGCGACTTTTAAAATCTTAAAAATGCCTCTGGGCGACAGGTGAAGCTTTTCTACCGCCAGGTCTACCAGGTTGTGACAAGACGAATCGAGCCGACAAAATTCCTTGACTTGGGAGTTTGACATCCGACCATTGAGTTTTAAATTGGAGTCTTGGTATCTGATCTGTTGAAGTTTTCTGGCCGACTCAACACGGCGCTTGATCTGTGGCGAGGTTTTAGTATGGACTTCTAAAAAGTCCTGCGACGCCAGTGGTTTGGAATTTATCATCGGCGCCGATACCCGGATCCGCATGTCAATGCGATCTAAAATCGGCCCGGATAGTTTTTTGGTGTACAAGCTGATTTGCCAAGGTCGACAGGTGCATCTGACTTTTGTGTCGCCGTTATAACCACACGGACATGGGTTAGTACAGGCAGTTAAAGTAAAGTCGCACGGCATGGTAACACTGCCCCGACTGCGGGAGATGGTTATTACGCCTTCTTCCATAGGTTGCCGGAGGCATTCTAGAATTTCCGACTTAAATTCGGAAAATTCGTCCAAAAAGAGTACGCCTTTGTGAGCTAAGCTTATCTCCCCGGGTTTTGGCACTGCCCCACCCCCCACCATACCAGAATAAGTAATGGTGTGATGCGGACTTCTAAACGGCCTAAAGTTGCCGGAAAATATTTTTGACTCAAACAACCCGCAGGCAGAATAAATTTTGGCGACTTCATGCTGCTCGTCCTCCGTGAGACCGGGCAGGATGCCGCAAAGGGCTCGCGCCAGCATAGTTTTGCCACTTCCCGGCGTGCCTTCTAATAAAATATTGTGACCGCCACAAGCGCTAATCTCTAAAGCCCGCTTTGCGGCATCCTGCCCCACTACATCACTAAAATCCGGCTCGTCCAAAGTCGCAACCTTTCCAAAAGCGGTATTACTGAAATCTCTCATCTCAACCCTAGCCCCAGCATCGGCACCAATGGCCACACCTGGATCACCGCCAGCCGGAAGATTGGCCGAATTTCCGCCTCCATAAGTCGTTATTTTTTCAATTTGGCCATTATAAAATTTCTTTTTGGCGGACTCATAATCCAACAGGTCGTTAAGTGTAGAAATTGGGTACACATTAACCCCACTAACATTTCTTACCTCTTCGTAACAAGCCGAAGGTACGAACACATTACGGATACATTTCTCCCTAGCAAACGAGGCAAACAAATAAGCACCTTTAAGTTTGCGCACACTACCGTCCAAAGACAGCTCGCCAAAAAACGCGCTATCTTGAGGGAGTCGCAAATCCCTAATGTTGGCTAAAAGACACGCAGCAATCGGCAAATCGTAATAGGAGCCCTCCTTTGGCACATCGGCCGGTGCCAAATTCACCAAAATCTTTTTATTATAGGGAAACTCTTTAAAAGTATTCATCAGGGCGTTTTTCACCCGCTCGCGACTTTCCTCCACTTCCCTACCCGCCAAGCCGACGATTTCAAACCCCGGCATACTCCTGTCCAAAATATTTACCTCCACATCAACATCAAACGCATCAAGCCCAAAAAAATACGCCGATTTTACCTTATACAACATAGTACTTCCCTCCCTTCTCGGTTAAATGGCCAGCAAGCGTTAAGGTTGTGATGACTTGTAGAATCGTGGCGGGTTCGCTTTGGACTTTAATAGCCAGTTGGTCGACACTTAACGCCCCGCGGTTAAGCAGGTTTACCACTTTATTAGTTAGCGCGTCATCAATCCCAAGTTTTAACCGCTTATTTACCGCACGACCAGATGAAGCGCGGTAATTGTCCGAGTTCACAAAGTACTCTGACAAAATGTCCTCCGCGCAAGTCACTAGTTTTGCGCCCGACTTTAAAAGCTTCAGCGTGCCGACAGAGTTTGGCGAGTTTAAATTCCCCGGCACGGCAAAAATTTGTCTTTTGTACTGCTTTGCATAGTCCGCCGTTATCAGTGAGCCGCTTTTTTCCGCCGCCTCCACAACCAATACCGCCTGTGAAAGTCCTGCCACGATGCGGTTTCTTGTAGCAAACATCCACTTGCCCCCAAAGTCGGGCTTATGAAATTCCGAGACCACCATCCCCTTTTCCGCGATTTCCCAATACAGGTCCTCCTGATTAGCCGGAAAAATGTAATCCACTCCCCCCGCCATTACGGCAATAGTAGTCCCACCGGCATCCAGCGTCACCTTGTGAGCCGTGGCGTCCACCCCGTACATAAAGCCGGAGACTACAGTTATGCCGGCTTGCGCCACCTTGGCCACAATAGTCTTAACCACCCATTCTCCATACATTGTCATAGACCGGCTACCTACTACGGCCAGGGTTTTTTCAAAAATGGCGGGCTTGAAGTCACCCAAAAAATATAAAGGTTCCGGAGGATTGGGAATACCCGCCAACAACTTTGGGTAAAGCTCGTCTTTAATGCTAACTTTATTAACTTCTAACTTGTCCATGGCGACATTTTGAGTCGATCAGAATATTTGTAAAGACGGTATTCTCTAGTTTCACAAGAAAATGCTACAATACGGGCGACAAATGAACGGCTATATAACTTTAGAAAATTTAATAAAAGAAGCGGTAAAAAACGGTGTGGACTTTGGCAAGGGCGACCCGTATAACAGGTTACGCTACTACACCAAGCTTGGGCTACTACCCCACATGGTTAGAAAATCAATTAATGGGGAACTTATTGCCCACTACCCCGCCGAAGCTCTTGATACTTTACTGGAGATAGAAAAACTAAAGAGCTTGGGGCTAAAAAACGAGGACATTGGTAAAAAACTTAAAGAGTTAAAGACCAAAAATCCAGCAGAAAGCTCGGGAGTAACCGCATTAAAAATAGCAAAATTCATTACGCCGTCAAAAAAAACCATCAGACTGGGATTATTTGTCGTATTTTGTCTTATGGTTTTGGCTGGCTTTGGGTTGTTGCCTCTTGGA
>CAZTSS010000052.1:0-4848 GCA_964616765.1 uncultured Candidatus Saccharibacteria bacterium | reverse complement strand
TTTTTCCACAAGTCACCTTATTATATACATTTTAGAACGACGGGTTCAAAAGGCCTTGGGGATTATAGCTAGATTTAGATTTGTCGAACCTGAATTTTTTTGCCAAGGAAGTCTTTAAAGTAAGACTTATCAAATTCCCAAAAATTTAGCGGGACGGGAATTTTGCCCGAACCGTTTGGCGTATCTATCACATAGGTTGGGCAGGCAATGCCGGCAAGATTAGCCCGCAGTTTAGTCATGATTTCCAGCTCTTTTTCAAAGGGGACAATAAAATGTTCTACGCCCGCGACCGGATCACACCTATAAATATAGTAGGGCAAAATTCCCAACTCCGGCAGGCGTCTAAAGAGTGTGTACAGCGTTTTATAGTCGTCGTTAACGCCTTTTAAAAATACCGACTGCGAAATCAGAGTCGCCCCGCAAGACCGCAACTTCTTGATAACTTGCAATGTAGGTTTGGTAAATTCGTCCGGATGCTCAAAATGAATGGAGATATACAAAGGTTTTTTAACTTTTTTTAATGCGACATAAAGATCGGGCTTGATCATCCGCGGGTGGGATACCGGAACTCTTGTGTGGACTCTAATTATTGTTATGCTTTTTAGCCCGTCAAACTTTTTTAACGCGTATTTTAAAGTTTCCGGAGCGGTAAACGGATCCCCGCCAGAAATAACTACCTCATTCACACCAGGTGTTCGGGCTAAGTACTTACACATATTGTCCACATCTTTTTTGGTAATTACCAGTTTGTTAATGTCGCTGACCATCCGTCTTCTGGTGCAGAACCGGCAGTACGAAGCGCACGCTAGGGTAAGTTCTATCAAAACACGGTTGGGATATTTATGGACAAGTCCGCGCGTTTTTACAAAATCGTCCTCTAAAAGCGGATCAATAAACGATTGGTCAGAAACCTGCTTCTCCAGGTCGGACGGATAAAACTCGTTATAAACCGCCTTGGAGGTTTTTGCCAAATTTTTGAGGTGTGGGCTGATTAAAACTTCCAGTTTACTGGGAGGTTTTTTGTTGTCGTGGGTAGTGCTTTCTGACTTTGTGTGGGGCTTCATTTTTTAGTAACATGTCCATAATAGAGATATTTAATTTCCTGTCAATACTTTTTTGGTAAAAAACTCTTCCCACACGGCCGGTCACTTGGCCAGATTTTTTTCAAACAGCTTTTGGGTTTTTGGCAGGTAGTCTTTTAATTGATCTATTTTTTCCCAATAGCCACCTTTTAGATACTTACCGACTCCGTGTCTTTCCACAATCTGGATGTAGCCGTTTTCCTGCGCGCCTAAAGTATCCACGATATACAGGGGTAGTTTACAAATACCGGATTCCGTAATAACCGCGGAGCCGGCAGAAAAGCATAATCCGCAGTCGCCCGCCCGCATAATTTTATTCATTTCCTCATCGTTCTTCCAGCCTAAAAATTTAAAATTAGGCACATTGTATTGTTCCTGCATTTCCCGCTGAAACCGCTCGTTTTTGCCACAGATAAAGACGAACTCGAACTTCTCTGGATCAAAACCGTAGCCCAACATGTCTATATAATCCTGCGATCTATTAATCCACTCACCGCCCGCAAGAATCAAGACAGTTGTCTTATCTGCATCAAAGTCGCACTCCTTTTTTAATGCTTGTTTTGATTTGTATTTAAGCTCGTTATAAAAACTTTTTCTGGCCAAAGGGCCTAAAAAGTCAAACCGCCTATCTTGAGTCCAATAGGAGATGTAATGCTTGGGTTTAGGGGGGACGAGGTAGGAGCTGTGGATTGCCGGGTCCGGCAAAATAATGATATTGACCTTAGCAAACGCGGGATGAAACAACGAGTGTGTGGCGATGACGATATCATAACTTTTATAGTCAGGGCAGATGTTTTCCAACCGCTCTTCCAGCGAGCCGTTAAAGCCCATCATACCTAATTTGGAGACATATCGGTTATTTGTTAGTCTAAAAAACGGCTCGTGAGTTCTAGTTTTTAGATTTATTTTGTACCCTGTATTTACATACCCCGGGAGCATGTCCAAAACCTTTGGTTCAAAGCCCCACTGGCCAGTCCAGTATTCCAAAGATTTTGCTATGGAGATGTGGCCCTGACCAGCCTTGCCTGTCAAAATCAATATTTTATTGTTGATCTTGGGTGTCATTTACTTTCTATATAATAACCTGTTTGGACTTGGGGGAACAGGGGTTTAAGGAGCACGCCACATTCTTTGCCTTTGGACACGGCCTTAACATCCTCTTTACCCTCTTTGAGTTTTTTGATTGCTCCGGTGTAGACCGGTTCGTCTTCTTTTTTTAAATCAGCAGGATTTTTGTCGTAAATGGCAATCTTTGCGTCCTCCTTAAGTACGCCAGCCAAAACCTTGCAACCCAAAACTATGTCGCCCGACTCCAATTTAAACAGCTTAATAACCTCCGCCCGACCTTTAACTTTGGCTTCCTCTGTTGTTGCCGCGCCGGAAAGTAGCTGCTCCACAAAGTCCATAAGATCATAAATGGTTTTAAAAGTTTCTATCTTTACATGGTGGTTTTGCGCCAGATCGGCCACGGAACTTGCCACCTTGACATTAAAGCCCAGCACTACGCCCTTGGCGCTTTCTGCCAGCAGGACATCGCCGTGGGAAATATCGCCTGTACCGGTTGCCAAAAACTCCAGGGAAAAGTTAGCCACTGGGGATTCTACCGCCATTTTGGCAAGACTGGCTTTTATGGCTTCCAGCGTTCCAAAAGTGTCGCTCCTAATGACCACTGACACCTTATTTTTAGTGTTTTTGCCCACAATTTCTATGCGGTTTTCCTCTTCCGTTAAACTTTCCAGCTCGCTACCTTTTTGGACAATTGTGTCACCCACATTTGGCGCATCCTTAAAACCTAGGATTTCTACCGGTGTTCCCGGGCCCGCTTCGCTTAGTGGTTGACCTAAAAAGTTGCTAATGGACTTAATTTTTGCCGACTTTTTACCCGCGCTTACCTCCATGCCGATTTTTAAACTGCCGTCCTTGATAACTGCCGTAACTACCGCACCCCGTTTGGCATCCAATCTGGATTCAATGATTAAAGCTTCCGGCTCGCCCTGCGGATTTGCTTTTAGTTCCATAACCTGCGCTTGGGCAAGGATTGCGTCTAGCAAGCACTCCAGATTAACCCCCGTTTTAGCCGAGCATTCCGTACAGATCACATCGCCGCCCCAGTCCTCCGCCAAAACCTCTTGTTCTGCCAGTTCCTTTTTAACTTTTTGGGCGTCAAACCCGGAGAGGTCGCTTTTATTAATAGCCACAATGATTTTTGCCCCGCCCGCTTTGGCGTGCGCTATGGCCTCTTTGGTTTGAGGCATTACGCCCTCCGTGCCGGAAACTACCAGCACCACAATATCGGCCACTTTACCTCCCCGCGCGCGCATGGCGGAAAACGCTTGGTGGCCGGGAGTGTCTATAAAGGTAATTAACTGACCGTTGTAGTCCACCTGATAAGCTCCAATGTGTTGGGTAATGCCGGCGTGTTCTTTGTCGGCGACTTTGGTTTTTCTGACAGCGTCTAGTAGGCTGGTTTTGCCATGGTCAACATGCCCCATAACCGAGACAATGGGCGGGCGTACGACATATTTAGTTGCGGACATGTTTTCAGTTTGCATGACGGATTAAGCCTTTCCATGACTTTTATGAGGTCATTATACTACAAATCAGGCGGATTTAGTTGGTGGTATCGGAAGGATTATCCCCACCGGTTGGTTCTTCTTTTGCGGGTTTAGCGTCGCTTGGGGTTTCTTCCTTGGGCTCTGTGCCATCTTCAGTTTGCTTGATTTCTCCGGATTCTTCGTTGGCTATTTCCTCCTTATCCCCCTCCGCCTTCTTAGCCTCGGCTTCTTTGGCCTCCTTGCGCTCTTTGATGTCAATATCCCAAATGCCCACCGCGCCTTTTTTACCTTCTTTGGTGGCTTTTTCGTCCTTTTCTTCCTGTGTCAACCCAAAAATACTCGGAGCGCCTTTGATGTCAATCTTCCATTTAGTCAACTTAAATGCCAACCGCACATTTTGACCTTCTTTACCGATAGCCAAACTTAACTGGTCTTCCGGCACGGAAACCACGGCCTCTTTATTTTCTTCGCTGACAATTTGGACATCGGTGACTTTGGCCGGGGAAAGCGCAGCGGCAATGTATTTTTCCACACTGGCGTTAAACGGCACAATGTCGATTTTTTCACCGTTAAGCTCGGCAATAACCGCCTGAACTCGCACGCCTTTTTGGCCTACACAGCTACCCACCGGATCTACTTTGTCGTCCTTAGAAGACACAGCCAACTTTGTACGACTTCCCGCCTCGCGGGCGACTTCTTCTATAACTACGGTGCCAGAGGTAATTTCCGGAACTTCGCTTTCAAACAATTTGACAATAAATTGCGGGTCAGACCTGCTGACAATGATTTCTGTGCCCTTAGGGCCTTCTCTAATATCTTTTATAAGGACCTTCATCCGTTGATTTATGTGATAGTCTTCGTTTGAGACTTTTTCCACGGGGGGCATGATGGCATGGGCTTTACCAAGGTCAAAAACCAGCAGACTGCCTTCCGTCCTAAAAATAAGTCCGCTGACAATGGTGCCAATTTTTTGGCGGTATTCCTTTAAAATGACATCTTTTTCTGTTTCGCGGATCTTTTGTAAAATGACTTGTTTGGCGGTTTGCGCGGCGATTCTGCCAAAGCCTGCCGGTGTAACATCCTTGTCGTCCCTAAAAATTTTAGCCTCGCCCGTGTCGCCGTCCAGTTGTGCAGTTATATTGATTTCTTCTGCCAGCGCCGTGCCGGTTTGTTCCTGGACATCCTTTTTGTAGGCTGATACCAAAGCCTGA
>CAZTSS010000051.1:0-4863 GCA_964616765.1 uncultured Candidatus Saccharibacteria bacterium | reverse complement strand
GGTACTAAAACCCAAAAATGCCGTCAAGCCAAAGATATTGCCTCCCGCCCGGCAAAAATGTATGATGTACGCAAATGACTGTCTTTGATGGCATTAAACTGCCAAAAACCATTTACGAAGTAGACTCCCAATTCAATGGAAAAATCAGTGTTATTGAGGTTGGTTCCACGCGCAAATTAAGTGTGGACGGGGTAGTGCAGTCGGTTAATTGGGATTCACCTAATGCAGGTAGACAAGTTTGGGGTCGACTCGTGGAGAATCTACACGAGCAACAGCCGGACTTAAAAACTGCCATGGTGTTGGGTTTGGGTGGGGGCTCCATGCAACATTTAATGGCAAAAAAATTTCCCGGGATGCATATTACCAGCGTAGAAATCGACAAAGCTATGGTGGAGGTAGCGCAAAAGTACTTTAGGTTGGACGACATTCCCAACCACCGCGTAATTGTAGGCGACGCTCTAAAAGTTATTGCCGTGCCGGAGGAATACGGCATTTCTGCCAACAGCATGCAAGCTGTTATTGTAGACATTTTCTGCGGTCAAAAGTATCCGGACCTGGGAAGTAGCGGAAATTTTTTTGCCTGTGTAAAAAATCTTGTTGTACCGGGTGGACTTGTGGTTTTTAACCGGATTTACTTGGAGCATCATCAGGAGCAAGTCAATCAGTTTATCGAATCATTGGAAGGCTTTTTTACCGACATCAAATCCGTGATTATTGCCGGTCGTACTAATTCTGATAATGTCATCATCTTCTGTCGCGTTTGACACCGCGTCGCGTAAGTCGTCCTAATAAACATCACCACGATAACCGATCTTAAGAACCCAGATTATTTTTTTACCGTGATCGACTTCCATTAATACTCTAATGTCGCCCACCCTTAGCCTATAATGGGCTTTTTCTGCGCTTAGCTTTTTAATGTCAAAATTGATCGGAAAAGGAAAATCCAGTTTGTCCACATACCGCATTATTCTTTGGCGTTGGGGTAGCTCAAAATCCATTAAGGTTTTGCGACCCTTGGAGGTAAAAAGTACTTTATAAACATCTATCATGGATTTGTTTTAAAGTGTAGCCTTTACCCTTTGGCTCGTTTGCAAGTCTTTCCGTCTCAACGGCGTCCAAAAAGTCGCAATATTTTTCATGCATGTCGATATAGGACTCTACACTTAACAGGACTGCTTTAGGCTGGGATTTGTACATGACATACACCGGACTGGAAGTCTGGACCTGATTTATAACACCAAGCGCGTCTTGTCTCATGTCGGTTACGGTTTTTACATTTTCTTTGGTTGGGATCAGCATGACAAAAATATAGACAAAAACATAAGGTTTGTCAAACCAGCGCCTATTTGACACTATAGGGTATTTAGCGTAAAATGTCCCGTTGTAATAAGTTTCCCCCTGTCCAAGTTAAAGTAAGTTGAGAGAATAGACAGTTGCCAGTCTTTTCTAGGAGGTTTCAACATATAATTATGCAAATAGACTTACAAACAAATGAACAAATCGCTAGCGTGATAAGAAGCGCGGAAAGCATTGCTGTGATACCGGCCAAAGGTGCAGGTATAGACGCGTTTTGCGCGGGACTTGCCATGCAGTTAATGCTAAAAAGCTTGGAAAAACCGTCCAAGCTGTTTTATCCGGGCGAGTTGCCGGAGGCTTGCAAAGAACTTGTTAATGACTCCGACATTATGACCTCGTTTTCCCAAAGGCAGCTGACTGTTGCCATAGATTACTCCGGTGAGCACGACGCCAAGGCCTGGTACGAGCCGGAAGGCGAGACTTTAAAAGTCAAATTGGCGCCGGTAAGTAAGGATTTTGATCCTAAGTTAAGAGTACGCTCCAAACTTGATACGGGGTTTGACTATGATACCGCAATAATCGTGGGGGCAAACGAGCTGGAGGACTTGGGCGATGTTTACAACGAAATCCGTATCGATTTAGCCAAGTCAACCATACTTAATCTTTCTAATTCCGGCAAAAACAACCGGTTTGGGAGTATAAATGTGATAGACCCCACCTGCGATTCACTTAGTCAGCTTGTTATAAAAAAAGCTCCGCTTTGGGAGTTAAACATTACCACTCAAGCCGCCCAAGCTTTGCTGTTGGGAATCACGCAGAAATAGTGCTATAATCGTTACATGGCTAGATTAAAGGTCCTAACATCAACAAAAACCACAGTTCTTACTAAGCGGAAATCAACAAACGCTGGGATTTTTACGCTCGCCGGTAAATTTAGATTAAGAAAAGACAAAGGAAAGTTCGATATCCAAAATGCCCTGTTAAACTACAATTAATATGGGCAGGTATTATCTGGATACTAGCTTCTTGATCGCTTTTCTACTCACCGACCACGAAAGCCATGATCTGGCTGTTACTACCCTAAAAGATTTGAAAAGTGCTTTAGACAATCAGTTGATTATTTCGCCTTTGGTAATAGACGAAGTCTGGTATATTTTGTGGGAACATTCGGAAGAGGCAAAAAGATCCAAGTCGTTTTCTTCATTCACCTCAATTTTTAGAGAGGTTGTAAATAAGCTGATTTTGGATGACAACATTTTACTGACCGACGACAATAACACTACTCGGGCGATTAGCCTGGCTCTTTATGCGTCAGAAAAATTTAACTTGCGACCAAGAGACGCGTTTCATTACGCCTATGCCCGCATGTGGGAAGCACAAATTGTTACTTTTGATTCAAGGTTGGCGAGTACCGATCTGAAGAAATTTGAACTCGTGTTAAAATAGCATTATGAGAATTTTAATCACAGGTTGCGCGGGGTTTATCGGAAGCAATCTGTCGGAGTATCTTTTAGGCAAGGGGCATCAAGTTGTAGGGATTGATAATTTTAACAACTACTATGACCCAAAAGTTAAGCACTACAACATAAAGGATTTTAGGGATCACCAAAATTTTAAGTTGGATCGGGTCGACATTTTAGAAAGAGGCAAAATCGATGAGATTTTCACGGAAGAAAGTTTTGATGCAGTAATTCACTTAGCCGCATATGCAGGAGTAACATACTCGGTTGAGTTTCCGGTAGATAATGTAAGGAATAATGTTGAGGCCACTGTTATTCTGCTGGAAGCTTGCAAAAAACATAAAGTCAATAATTTCCTTTTTGCTTCCACATCATCTGTCTACGGTGACAATTCAACGCCATTTAAGGAAGAAATGAATACGGATCTGGTGCTGGCGCCTTACCCAGCCACCAAAAAGGCTTGCGAGGTTTTGCTCTACACTTACGCTCAAAATTTTGGTATTAACGCGTCAATTTTTAGAATCTTTAATCCTCTTGGTTTAAGAATGCGACCTGATTTAGCTCTTCCCATGGTCATCCGGTCCTGTGAGTTTGGGACGGAGTTTCCTATGTACTGGACTTGGGAGCAAGCGGAAAAAACCGGTCGTGATTATTGCTATGTCGGTCATATTTTTGAGGCTTTTGAGAGTGTTTTGGCTAGTCCACAAAAATACGGAATCTTTAATCTAGGGAACTCTTCGCCCGAAACTCTAAAATCTTTTATTAGTACCATCGAGGAGGTTTGCGGAAAGAAAGCTAATATTAAAGTGATGCCAAACAGAAAGGGCGAGATGCTACTGACCTTTGCTAACATCGACAAAGCTAGAAAGACGCTAAATTACAATCCGTCCACTACTATGAAACAGATGATCGAGAAGTACCACAGTTGGTTTATGTGCCAGGAGGAGTGGTACAAAATGTATGGAACAAAATAATCGCAAAGAAACAATTTCTATAGTTATCCCGTGTTATAACGAGGAAAAAAATATTAATCGGACTTTGGATGGCTTGTTGGAGTTGTTTAAGTCCGGCTCCAAATTGTCGCACTATAACAGCCAAATTATTGCTGTGGACGACGGAAGCAAGGACGGCACTTGGAAAATTATTGCCGAGTATGCCCAAAAAGAGTCAACTATAAAAGGCGTGCGACTGATGGGGAACTTTGGCCAAAGTTGTGCTTACCAGGCGGGATTTGATGCGTCAGAAGGGGAATTTGTTATTACCGTATCGGCCGATTTAGAAATTCCCTTGGAAAATTTGTCAAAAGTAGTTGATTTATTGGAGCAGGGCTACGATTTTGTAAACACTAACCGGAAAAACCGCTGGGGTGGAGAGAAAAAAGCCAAAAGCGGTATGGCCAATAAAATAATCAGCAAGGTTTCCGGCGTGTCCATGCAGGATAGGGGCTCCGGCATGAAGGGCTTTTCCAGAGTTTTGGTGGACAATCTTAAGTTTTATGGCGACATGCATCGCTTTATTCCGGACTATCTAACCGTCTACCGCGCCAAAATGACGGAATTTGATGTGGACTTTAAAGACCGTGATTTTGGCGTTTCTGCTTATAAAGGGAGCAAGCGTACTATTCAGGTTTTATTGGACATTATAACTTTGGCGTTTATGCTTAAATTTGCCCGTAAACCCTTTACTATGATGCCCGGGCGACTTTTTGGCTTTACCGGCGCGATAATTTCCGGTTTTGGCGGACTCGGGATGGTTTACCTTTTTATTCTAAAACTTCTTGGTTACAGCATTGGCGATCGACCTTTATTAATTGCCTCGGTTTTAATGTTGGTGGTTGGGGTTCAGCTTGTCATGACAGGTTTACTGGGTGAGCTCATGATGCGTATCTACTTTGAGTCCTCCTCTCGCAAAACCTACGCCGTTAGGGAGACTTGCTGATAGCACTAGTCGATTGTCGAGTTGTCGCCTAGGAATTGCTGATTCAACTCTAAACCATCCTTAACGCTACCGCCACGGCCCAAAAAAGAGTCGGAAATTTTGCAGTTTTTACCAATCTGCCAAGCGTCCAAAATATTACTCCGCACAATCCGGCATCCTTCACCCACAA
>CAZTSS010000050.1:304-4865 GCA_964616765.1 uncultured Candidatus Saccharibacteria bacterium | reverse complement strand
GCCTGGCGCGTAGTATTCTGCGTAAAATTTAAGCAGGGCTAACTTTCTGGCTTGGTGGCGGGCATCAACTTTCATGGTGTTGTTTTTTCAATTCATTGTTTGACTATTAATGACTACTAATCCGGCTACAACTCCGTCGTCAGGCTACTTTTTGCACTTTGGACAGACCCGGTGCGGAAGTTTTGCCTCACCGCACGACTTGCATTTGACGGTAGCAATCTGCGTGCGCTTGTAATGCGAATTCCTCTTTATCCGGACTTGGCTTTTGCTGGTTTTTCTTTTTGGTACCTGCATGTGAGTATATTAGCCATGTTGGGGGCGGATTGTCAACCTGCCGGCAAAGTCGATATAAAAGTATATTCTAGCGCTACTAGAGACAACCATCTTGTCAGAATAAGGAACTTGACATATTTTGGGGTGGTTTATGAACGACTTTGATCTGTGGAACATTCTAAAGCAAAAGGTCGATGCCAGAAAGAACAGCTATGCCCCGTACGCAAAGGAAGGAGATGTTTGGGTTGCTTCAGTAGGCAGAAACATTGGGACGGAGGAAAATGGCAAGGGTGCGACATTTTCCCGACCCGTTCTAATTTTAAAAAAGTTTAGCAGGGAAACCGCGTGGATTCTTTCACTGTCTTCAAAACAGAAAAGGCTCAAGTTCTATTACAATTTCAGAGATCCGCTTAATAAACCAAGCACAATCATACTGTCTCAGTTAAGAGTCATTAGTACGAAAAGATTGAATAGGAAGTTATACAGCTTTTCAAATAAAAAGTTTCAACGCGTCAGAAATATTGTTAGAAAATATCTATAAAAATCGAAACCCCGCTGTTAAGCGGGGAATCTCGGAGCCTTTCGGCATTGTAAATCGGTATCCGCCATGGGCGGATCCTCGGAGCCTATCGATCAAACCAAAACCTATTCAGGTTTTGGGATCAGCCGGCATTGTAGTGTTATTTTAACACAGTCCGACAAAAAGTAAACGGTAGTTTTACCCCTCTATTGAGGCATATTCTAGCGAAAGTAGAAAACGGGATTAGGTCTAGGAAATTCCGTAAACGGGCAAAAGTTTTTTAGGAAAGCCGTGGACCTCCCAAAAAGCCGTGTAATCCTGCTCCGTCAAATTATCCAAGCCTTTAGCCCTTACAATTTTTGCAATCTTCCGCGCGCCTTTTTCCAGCGTTACCCTATATTCCCGCTCGTGGTCAAAAATAACCGCTAAACAAGTGTCAATCCCGCCGGCCACATGCGGGTATGGTTTGGCATACATATCCGCCACGGCTTGGCACAGCTTGGGCAATAATTCCTTACCGTCCAAGCCTTCCGTGTAAAGACTAGCCAGCAAGTTCCTAATTAAAGTCCTGATAATTCGCCCGCGGTCTTTTTTGCTGGGCTCGATTTTTTCTTCCGCCAAAATAAATAGTAGCGACTTAATGTGGTCAAGGATGATTTTAATGTTTTGATTCAACCGCCCGTTTTTAGCTACCAAGTTCAACAAAGGTTTAAAATACGAGGTTAGGTACACGCTGTCAACGCCCTCAATAATTTTTGCGCACCGCTCCACGCCAATAACGGTTTCGGTTGACTTGTTGACCAGATCCCCAAGCACAGGTTCTTTTGTATAGTCAATAAAATGCTCGATAAATAAAATGTTACTGATTTCCAAAAACCTGCCACACTTGCAAAAAGGTCCGCAGTTTGGGTTTTGACACACCCCGTTCTGTCCTTGGTCGTAAAAGAATTCCACCTGTGGGCCACACAGCTTTATATTATCTTTAAGATCTGCTCCCCCGCCCTGCTCCCATAAATTGGTTGTTTTGTCGCCAAACGCCACCCTACCCTGCAAAGTTTGAGTAACAAAATCTTTAAGCTCGGATTCCAAATCAATTATCCTATCTGCCACTCTGTCCTTATTAAATACCGAAGCCCACAGCTTAGTTGGGTTGATTTTTAACTCTTGGGTAAGAAAATCCCAGGTATGTTTGACTGTGTCCAGCTTGTTATAGTCTACAACTTCAAACGCACCGGCCATTTCAAAAAAGCTTAAATGACTCTCGTCCCCGACTTTTTCGATGTCAAAATGCCTCACGCACGGCTGGATAAGAGTTTTTTTTACTGGGAAAACTGCGCTTCATCTCTCTGATTACTGGATCTAACTGAACGAGACCGACGCTCATATTAAAGGATCTAGGGAATGCCTGGTCCGTAAGCGGGGCGTGTTGTATTGGGACATGGCCGTGTCCTTCATACTTCTTTATCCACAAAGTTCTTATATCCATGGTAGAATTATACAGGAAGAAAGGGTTTTAATCCATGAATACGGCGTTTATAGGTATAGCATCAGCATTAATAGCAGTGTCCAGTTATATAGCGAAATACTCGCTTTTTAAGGATATTTCCAAGGCGGGTATTAATCGATTTAGACTTAATAGCTACTACAGATTGATTGGGATTCCGATTATTCTTGCCTTCCTTTTGCTAACTAGTGGAAATCTTGTTATTTCTAGCATTCTTTTTTGGGTTTTTCTCGCAATCTGTACCTGCGTGAACATTGCGTATGGATACCTCCAGGTCAAAGTGTATCAAACCGTTGATTTTTCTACCGTCACTGCGTTTCGTCCCCTAGAGCTTCTTTTTTCGTTCGTTTTGGGTGCGTTATTTCTTTCGGAAACCATCAGATTCAACCACATATTGGGGTTATTACTGGTAGTTCTATCGTATACGCTTATTTATTTTGGTAGCTCGTTAAAAAAGATCTCTCTAGGCTTTGTAATTCCCGTAGCGATGTATAGCTTTGCAGGAGCTCTAAATTCTGTCACGAATAAGTACGCGATCATGTATTCCAGCCCCCAACTTTACGCATTACTAATGTCGACCAGCCTTTTTGTTACCAATTATTTGTTATCGTACAGGGACGCTGGTTTAACGGGTGGTATAACAAAAACCACAATAAGGCCGATTCTTTTAATTAGTTTTGTTTCTGCTTTGGGCTTTGTGGCGGTAAATTATGCTTATAAATATCTGTATGTTGGGGTTGTAACAGCGATTCTGGCTACGGAGCCGTTTTTGGGTCTGGTTGTTTCCAAAGTTAGGTATAAGGAAAAAGAGTTGCTTCCTAAGTTCTTAGCCTTGCTACTGGCTTTTGCAGGAATAGTTATAATGATTGCCTTGTAAAAATCGTCAGCAGGGTTTTGCCGTATTTGCGGGATTGGTGTTGGATGTCGGCAGATTCTAATTCCTTTGGCAGTTCTGGCGTGGGATTGGCGGAAGAAGTCAGCAGAAATAATAGCCCTCCCGGGTTTAATCTTTCTACAGCAAGCTTAATTAGATGTCTGTGGTTAAGTTCCGTATAGTATGGGTCAGCAAAAATAACGTCGTAGGTCGATTGGCTGTTGGCAAGGTATTTTACCGAGTCTTCCCACAGCACGGTGGCCTGGTCTTTTAGTCCGCAGATGGCAAGGTTTTTTTCTATGGTTTCTATGGCCGACTTAGTTTCGTCGACAAAGTCACAGCAGGTTGCCCCTCGGCTTAAGGCTTCTATTCCAAGGTTTCCACTACCGGCATATAAATCCAGGCAGGTTGCGCCGGTGAGTTTGTCGCCCAGAATGGAGAAAATTGCCAATTTGACCACCTCTTTTACCGCCGTAATCTTTTGGTTATTTGGTAGTTGGAGTTTTTTTCCTTTGGCTGTGCCGGAGGTGATTCTGATCATACTTTAAAGCAGGTTTATCGCCAGTTTAACCATTTTCTCCTTGTCTTTTGGGTTGCTCTCGGAAATTAAAATGGTCAAAGCAGTCAGAGCCGATGGCGTCAGTTTGGTGATGTTAAGAAGCCCCGCTTGTTTTAGAAACCAAATAAAGGCAAAGGCCGCGCTCCTTTTATTGCCGTCAGCAAAAGGATGATCCTTAACCATAAAGTATAGTAGGTGGGCCGATTTTTCCTCCACTGTGGGATAAAGATCCTCCCCGCCAAAAGATTGCATGATGTTGCCCACAATGCCCGCCAGTTTGCCGGAAGTCTGCTCTGTGCCAAAGAGGTGGGTAGCCTGCCCTTTGACCATTAATTCTGATTTAAGTTTTTGTAATTCTTGCTCCAGTTGCTTGGCGGTGAGGTCGACTTGTTTTTTTGTCGCCCTTTTTACTTGCAGTTTGTCTTTGTCGTACGCATCTAAAGAAACCCAAGTGTCTGCATATAGACTAATAAGCTCCACCACATCCTTTGTGTTTATGATTTCGTTTGACGGCAACAGTAGTTTAATATCATTGACGGTTTGTAGAAATTGCTGGTAGTTGTTGGCAATAAGCTTTTTGTTTATGGCGTAGCCTTCTATTATGTATTCTTTTAGAGTTTGAGTAGCCCAGCGCCTAAAATCAATAGCTACCTTAGAATTTGTACGATAGCCAACAGCCAGAATAAGGTCTAGTGAGTAGTAAAAAACGGGTTTGGAGAGGTTAGTATTATGCATTTTTTGCATATTACTCCTCCTTTGTATCTCTCGGTCTTTAATAATATTGTTGATGTGACGGGATACAACCGACTGGTCCACCCCAAAAAGCTCCGA
>CAZTSS010000050.1:0-290 GCA_964616765.1 uncultured Candidatus Saccharibacteria bacterium | reverse complement strand
TTGATTAGCCCAGACATTGTGGGATTTGGCATCCATTCGTATTTCGATTCCGCCGGATTTCGACTGATAGACGACGAGCTGATTATTTTTTGATGTCATGCACCGATTATATTACGCAGACTAATTAATAGTCAATAGTATAATCGGGAAATTTATGATTTCGGTTTAGTTTTGGCCAACAAATTTACCCGATTCTTCGATTTTTTCTTTTAATAGCGGATAGTCGTTTAGTAGTCCAAAATATTTTTGCGCCTCTGCTTTTGCTTTCCCCAAAAGTTCCCCATAAAAGA
>CAZTSS010000049.1:0-5025 GCA_964616765.1 uncultured Candidatus Saccharibacteria bacterium | reverse complement strand
ACTAACCTAAACCCAGAAGTTTATCAAAGATATCTACGCCGGGCTCGGTTTTGGGAGGCTCACCGGGAATTTTTTAAACAGCACGGTTTTTACGAGATTAATGTCCCCGTGTTGGAGCTGGTGCCGGGTGGGGCGGATGCTAACCCTTTTGTTACCCATATGGATTCTATTGATCAGGACTTTTATTTGCGGATTTCCCAAGAGCTTTACCTAAAAAGATTAATTGGTGGAGGTTACGAGAAGGTGTATGAAATTGGGCCTAGGTTTAGGAACGAAGGCATGTCCGACGAGCATTTGCCGGAGCACATCGCCATGGAATTTTATTGGGCCTATGCTGATTATAACGACGGGATGGAGTTTGTTCGGGATCTATTTAGATATGTCGCCCAGCAGGTTTACGGGACACTAAAGTTTAAGATGCGGGGTTTTGAGGTTGACTTGGGGTCGGACTGGGAAAAGATTGACTATGTAAAACTTATGCACGACAAAACTGGACTGGATGTACTTAGTCCGGACGATGAGAAGATTAAACAGGTTTTGGCGTCGTACAAAATTAAATTACCAAAATACTCAACAAGTCGGGCAATAGATCATATTTGGAAGGAGTTAAGAAAACAAATTGCGGGACCTGCGTTTATCGTGGGCGAACCAAAAGCACTGTCCCCTCTGGCCAAAGCAGATCCTCAAAATCCGTTAATTACTCAAAGATTCCATCCCATCCTGGCCGGCAGCGAATTGGGCAACGCTTTTTCTGAACTTAACGATCCGCTGGATCAGCTCGCCAGGTTTAGAGAACAACAATCTCTGCGAGAGGCGGGGGATGCGGAAGCGCAGTTTTTGGACATTGATTTTGTAGAAATGCTGGAATACGGCATGCCCCCTACATTTGGTTACGGCCATTCCGAGCGGGTGTTTTGGTTTTTTGAGGATGTTCCGGCCAAGGAGGGTGTGCCATTTCCGCAATTAAAGTACGACTTGGAAGAGTCCACAAAAGAAATCTATGGCTTAACAATAGCCACCACTAAACACAATCATGATGAGGCAGATCGATCGAAAAGCTTTTTAATAAGCACCGACATCAAGGACAAGTTTCCCGGCATGTTCTATGCGTATTGTCACATTGAGAATGTCGGCATTAAAAAGGCCAACCCGGAATTGGAAAAGCTAAAAAAAGAAGTCGTAAAGACCGCAGAATCGATGTCTTCTCAAGATGTCGACAAGTTGCTTCCGATAGCAAAGTACCGCGAGCTATTTAAAGCAACCGGCGTGGATTTACATAAGTGCAGACCGTCGCCTGATGCTTTATTAAAAAGATTGATCGCGGGAAAGGGCATTTATAATATAAACACCGCCGTAGATGCTTATAATTTGGCAGTTATTCAAACTGGCGTGGGACTTGGGGGATTTGACGCCAACAAGATAAGCCAGCCTGTTGAACTTAGACTTAGCAGGGCTGAAGACTCGGTTCATTTGTTGGGGGAAGATGCAGAAGAAGTTGTTGGTGAGGGTAGAATCGTTTATTCTGACCAGGTCAGGATATTGACTGTGGACTTAAACTATCGAGATTCCGATTTTACTAAGATCACAGAGAAAACCAAAAACATTTTACTATTTGCTGACGGCGCGCCCGGGTTGGATAAACAGCAGGTACTTGACGCTCTAAAGCTGGGTGCAGAGTACATTCAGAAGTATTGTGGGGGAATCTTGGGTGAAGTTATGACTGTGTCTTAGTTGAGAAAAATTTGGAAGAAGGAAGATAATTTTAAGAAAGGAAAAAACTATGTTTACCAAACAAGACGCTTTAGATTTACTGCACGAGCACATGCAGAACCAGAATCTGCGCCGGCATTGTTACGCCGTGGGTAAGGTTTTGGCAACTTTACACAACTATTTTAGCCAAAAAGGCGTGCCGGCGGGTTTTGCCGACATGGGAAGTCTGTCCAAAGAGCAGTGGGAAATTGTTGGTATTTTGCACGACGCGGATTGGGAGATCACGGCCAAAGATGAGCAAAATCACACTAAACTGTTGTTGGACTGGGTAAAAGCCAAAGATTTGCCGGAGGAAATGATCGATGTTTTTAAGTCGCACAACAATAAAGTAACGGGGTTAAGAGAGCCCCAAACACTTTTGGAGTGGACGCTGGAATGTTTGGACGAGTTGACCGGATTTATTGTTGCCGTTGCGCTCATGATGCCCAACAAAAAGCTGGAGGAAGTTACCGTGGATAGCGTTCTTAAAAAGTTTGACAAAAAGGACTTTGCCCGCGCCGTTAACCGCGAGCAAATTACCCAATGTGAGCAAAAAATCGGCATTTCGGTTAGGGAGTTTGTGGACTTAACTTTAAAAACCATGCAGGTCGAGCACGAGCTTTTAGGGCTTTAGTTAATTATTGTTTATTGTATGGGTTTTCTAGTGTACCGTTGGTTGCGACCTCAAATAATCTCACCCCCAGGCGTCCAGTATGTTCGGTTAGGACATTTCCTGCCCTAAGGAATAGTTGATAGTCTGCGCTTTCTTGTAGGGCTCTGGGATTTTGGGCAAAGGTTTCTTTATATGGTGGATATTTTTTCTCCACACCTGTCCTTGCCACGCCGTTTGGACTAGAGGCGACGGGAACTGTTACTTCCCTAACATTGAGATCTTCAAAAATTGCCCTAGCGGATTCTACATAAGCTTCTAATGTTAATTTAAATTTTTCTTCAGCAGCCTTTCTGTCGGCTTCCTGATAAGCTGATCCTAGCGCATTCTCTGCATCTTCCCGGGCGCGACTCTCTCTCTCGTTGGCGGTAATTGTTGCCTCAATTTTTTCTTGAAAGGGTGCAAGCTGTTTCATATCTTGGTGTATTGTAACAAGAACTGTCAATATTGCAACTCCAGTTTTGTACCCCTAACATTGTTAGACAAAATGTCGGACATTTGTTACCATAGCCCCATGCTTCAAACCCAATTAGAGCCTAAAAAGATCGGAGTCAGGGATTTTCAACACAACCTCTCCAGACACATTAATTCCGTTAAACACAGGCCCCTTGTTGTTACCAAGCACGGTGAGGATGTATTGTTGGTTTCCGATCCCGACACCTCTGAATTGAAAAAAAAGCAACCGTCAAAAATTAAACTTACTTTGGACATGCCGTTTTTTGGCATGTATAAAAACCGCAAAGGCTGGAAGAATAAACCAACTGCCCAAATAGCCCGCGATCTAAGAAAGGCAGCGTGGTATGGAACAAAGATGCCTTATTGACACTTCGATATTGATTCAAGCGCAAAAAGGCGATACCCATATTTCTAAAAGGTTGGTTACCCTTAAAAATCCTACCATTTCTGTTGTTACAGCGTGCGAACTACTCATAGGTTCTAGTAACAAGCGACAACTTGCAGAGAACAAAGCAGTTATGCGGGGTTTTACTATCGTGAATATAAACCAGGAGATATCCACTACCGCCCTAAAGTTGACAGAAGACTATACTTTACGGACGGGGTTTGGGGTGGCGGATGCCTTGATAGCAGCAACGGCAGTTAGAGGCAATTTTCTTCTCTGGACTTTAAATAAAAAGCACTTTAACTTGATTGAAGGAATCCAATTTTATTGATGATTTTGGTATAAGGTGGTTAAATAGCACTATGCTGGACGCTAAATACATCAGAGAAAACGCGCAAAAAGTCAAAAAGAATATCTTGGACAGGGGGCTTGCCGGTCCGCAATTTGATGTAGATGAGTTTTTGCGGGTGGACGACAAGAAAAAGGTCAAGCTGTTGGAAATTGAAGGCTTGCGGGGCTTGCGTAACAAACTGTCTCAAACGGCAGGTAAGCCGTCGCCGGAGGTTTTGGAAGAAGCCAGAAAAACGCGGGAGCAAATTAAGGTTTTGGAGGACGACTTAAAAGAGCTAGACAAAACTTGGCAGTGGTATATGGACTGGTTTCCCAACATGCTGGACGAGTCTGTGCCGGTTGGCAAGAGCGAGGAGGGCAATGTTGAAGTCAAAGCGTGGTCGCCCGAGCGCGGGTATTTTAGCGGGCAGGAATTGGGTAAGAAGGATTTTTCCAAGCAATGGATGCCCAAACTGGCTTTTGAGGGCAAGGATCATTTGGATGTGGGCGAAGCCTTGGACATTATTGACAACAAGCAAAGCGCGCTTGTTTCCGGTAGTCGGTTTTACTACTTAAAAAACGCAGCGGTCTTGTTGCAATACGCGTTATTTGACCATCTAAAAAAGCGACTGCTGGAGGACGGGTTCACACCCATGGTGGTGCCACTTATGGTTAAGCGGGAAGCATTGTATGGTAGCTCGCATTTTCCGGGCGATGAAGATCAGGTGTACAAGTTGGACAATCGTGGGGTGGAGGAAGGTACGGGCTTGTACTTGGTGGGTTCTTCCGAGCCGTCGCTCTTTGCTTATTACATAGACAAAGTAGTGCCGGAAAAATCTTTGCCCCAAAAGTTTTTTGCCGTTACCACATGTTTTAGGACGGAAGTAGGTTCCTGGGGAAAGGATGTAAAGGGTATTAAACGGGTGCATCAGTTTGACAAGTTGGAGATGGACCTAATTTGCAGACCGGAAGAGTCAGAAAAAATGCACGACTACTTGCTTTCCATCAACGAGTGGTTTTTGCAGTCTTTGGAGATTCCCTATCATGTGATTTTAATGTGTTCGGGCGACGCAGGGTATTTTGCGACTTCTAAAAAGTACGACTTTGAGGCTTGGCTACCACACAGTGGTGGGTTTATTGAGTTGGGTAGTGACACCAACGCCAAGGATTATCAGGCCCGCCGCTATAACACCAAGTATAAAACGCGGGAAAATAGATTGGAATATGTCCATACCGTCAATGACACCGGCTGTGCGGCGGGCCGGACGATAGTCGCCATTTTAGAAAATTATCAACAGCCAGACGGAAGTGTTGTGGTCCCGAAAGTGTTACGCCAATATATGGGTGGGCTGGAAGTCATTAAAAAGCCTAACCAGTAGATATAGTCCTCGCAAAACGAAATGTCGCTTTTTCAAATTAAACCTTTGTGGTAACG
>CAZTSS010000048.1:0-5081 GCA_964616765.1 uncultured Candidatus Saccharibacteria bacterium | reverse complement strand
GTCCAAGCAGCCTCCTGTTCACCCCAAAAGCCCCGGCCATGTTCTGCGCCCGCTCGTCCTTATGCAGGCCAAACTGCTTGTTGGTGTCACGGATTCTTGTCAGAATAGAAGTTTCCACAACCAAGCCAAATTCCTTGGCCACTGCCCTGGCAATAAACTCCGCCTGGTTAAAACCCCGCTCTTTTTCCCGCGCTTTAGAGATAGGAATAGGCACCACGGTAAACCCCGCAAAGTCAAAGCCAAGTTTAGACGCCATTTTTGCACCCTCCGCGCTTAGCAACCGCAGTAACGCAAAGCGCTTTGGGTTGTATTTTGACTTCTTGATAATCTGACTCACCAGTCCGCCATACTCGTATACCGCGCACAATTGGCTAGGCAGGGCATGTTGCGCCTCTTTTTGACAGCACACATGCGTCCTACCCAAAACCGTCTCTTGCTGACATTTAATGCACACGCCCGCTTTGCCCAACTGTATTTTGGCCAAACAGGAATAACAGATAATCCGCCCCGCACGACCGCAAAAAAAGCAGGATTCACCGAAAATTGTTGTTAATAGTTGCTCCATAATACAAATGGTCTAAGCCTGTCTAAGTTCAAATCTAGGCCTAAGCCTGATCTAGATCTGGTTTCAAGCCTGATTTAGGTTTTCCCAAAGTTTCCCACCTCCTGTATTTTCCCATCATCGCGCCCTTTCCTTCTTCCGTATCCCATAGTACGATGGTGCTTCGTGTCCCATAGTTACTTATACCTGTGTGCTGAAAATCAGTCAAGATCTTGACTTCTATTCCCGCTAGAATATGCTGTTGTCTCCTGTTATAGCTAGCTGTAAACCATGGAATCGGGATGAGCTAGGCACGACGGGACAAGCCAGACACGACTAGTACTCTCGAGACTCTTTTTTAAATGAACGATCAGATGTTTTTTATCAATTTGAAGTTGTTGTTACAAGCACAGACACACTAGAAATGTCTGTTAGTTCGCTTATCAAAATTTGCGAACTATTATTGTCCCGCTGTGACAACAAAATACAGGGTTAGCTAAAAAATAAGTGAACAATAGTCAAGCCACACGAATAATATTAACGGCGGTGAGATAGCTAATTAATTAACTATTAAGTAAATAAATTAGTTCGCTTATTATTTTTAAACTGCTTAATTATGCTTTTATGACGATTAAAAAACGGTTCGCAAAAAAATATAAGTGAACTAGTGTAGAAGTGTCATAAAACTTTTGCTGTAATAACAAGTTTAATTCTTAAAAACCGGACCCATTGTTCATTTAAATATGCCTTCCAACACCATATAAAGCTGGCTCAGAACGAAGTGCCAGAGATATCGTAGGGATAATAACGTTACTACAGAAGTTTAATTTGAAAAAGCGATAGTTTGTTTCGCGAGGACTGTAGATACTAGCTCTGCATCCCAATTGCCGAACATACCCGGTAAATACAGTGTTATGGATGCCAAGACTGGGGGGGGGTAAATGAAGTTTGCGCCGGACTTTGTAAAGTGCGGTTTGCAATCATACCTCCGTTTTGTCAACTGGAGTTTGCACGCTACGGGTATTTTATGGTTTTTTCTGTGTTTTCTTTACTAGTGGACTGGTGGAGATGGGGGGAATCGAACCCCCGTTCTAACTTTCTTTAATTTGCCGGTATTACAAGCTTAGCCAAAGTGACTTGTCAAAAGGAGGTGCTCTGGCGCGCCAAAACCCTTTTTAAGGTCATAAGGTTTAAGGTTTGCCCTCTTGGACAGCTGGTCAACCACGCCAACAATCCGCATTCCGGTTTAGTAAGACCCAAAAGAAGCCTTCCGGACGCAACTTCCCAGGATCCGAGCCCCCCGCTAAAGCGGGAAAGTTAAAGCTTAAGCGTACGCGTAAGCGTAGGCTGGTTCTTCAACGGCTACGAATGCATCTTTTTCTGCATTTTTGGTTTGCCGGGCTTAACAAAATTCCGGCGTCTTTGGCTTGCCGACATAAAAAAGAAAAGCTAGTCAAAGCCGATCATCCCCACATTGTTAAAGTGCTGTGCGACTAAAAAATGCTAGATTCAAAGCGATCCCTTTTGCGCCCGCTCCAAGTCCCGTTCCTGCTGTCGCTCAACTAACACCCGTTTTTTCTCGTACTGCTTTTTGCTTCTGACTACACCCAGCTCTAATTTTACCAAATTATGCTGTAAAATCAAGGCTAACGGCACCGCAAACCGACCTTTTAAACTAATCGCCTGCGCCAGTTTGGCCACCTCTTTTTTGGTCAACAACAATTTACGCGTCCGCCTGGCGTCTTTTTCATTATATTTTTGACTCTGACTGGAATACCGGCCGATGTGCAAATTGACCACATAAGCCTCCCCCCGCAACACCGCAACCAACGAGCCTTCAAAATTGACATTGCCCTCCCGCACCGACTTAACCTCGTGCCCATGGAGCACAAGTCCCGCGGTGTACTTATCTAAAACCTCGTAATCAAATGTCGCTTTTTTGTTTTTTGCTAATAACATGGGCAAAGTATACCAATTTGTAGTAGAATGTCGACATGGGAAGACCCGGACAATTTCCAACACACAATGGAGCTGATGAGCATACTATAAACTCGATTGAACAAAAAATAACAGGTCGACTAGCACCCTTGGCAGAAGGAACTGGACGACTTGTACTTTTATTAATACCAGATCGTCATGCTTTTGCTTCTTCAAGAAAATATCGGACTGAAGGCGGTTTAAGACAATTGTTTGTAATAACGGAAGACTCCAATGTTATTGCATATATGGATGTGGGTTTAGATACTAAGGCTCGTATGGCAGTGTGCCAGGATACAAGAAACCCCAGAGCACCGGTTGAATTCGGAGATTTAAATCGTCTTGGTTCTTCTAACGATGGTTTTGCCTGCGAAAACCCTGCGATGGGAGAACTCTTGATGGGTTTGACGCTATATGCATTAAAAAGCGATGGTGTAGCAGAACTCAAAGTTGTAGGCTATACGCCAAATCAAGAAGTCACCGATGCTTTCTCTTTGGCAGGCCCTCAAAGGTCGGACTTTCAAACTCACATTTACCACCATGTGCCAGACGTTGTAAGAGATCTAGTTGCAGAGTCTCTGCGAATTTCTGGGTGATTGCGGTGTATGTTAAAATAGCCTCGATGATAAACAGTCGCGTAATTAAAAAATCGGTGCCTGTGTTCGTGTTGATAAGTACTTTATTAATAGCATCGGGCAGTAGGG
The DNA here is from genome assembly GCA_964616765.1 of uncultured Candidatus Saccharibacteria bacterium. Classification (GTDB taxonomy): domain Bacteria; phylum Patescibacteriota; class WWE3; order UBA101185; family UBA10185; genus JBBAAW01. Next base: position 1,859 of record CAZTSS010000048.1, on the reverse strand, counting down.
CTTATGCAGGGACAAAGCTGTTCGGGTGGGATATTGGGGCGACTTATTTCAATATTAAACAAACGATTATGCACAGAGTTTTTGGCCTCAACCTCCCGCAGTCTTCGCCAACACCCTTTCCAACAGGTCAAGAAAATGACGCAGTTAAGTCGTCCGACATAGAAAACGCGGGAAACAAACCCACCGGTCTAAAGTTTGACCCCACAGATAAGGAGTCCTTTATCCAATACAGCTTTAGAGAGGCACAGGTAAATAGTTTGATAAAAACGCAGATTGTGGGAAAAAATGTGGGCAACGGCATCGTGGTAAAGTCCGCCAATGTAGAGTTTTTGGCCGACAATAACATCGCCATTACCGCTCAAGTTACCGCAAACAACGATCCCACAAAGCCGATTAGCGCGTCCGCCAAAATAAGGGTTGTAGAAAACGGCACCAGACTAAAGATTGATTCGCTAAATATTGACGGTATGGGAATTGCAGGGAAATTTGTGACACCGATAGTTGTAAAGTATCTAGAAAATCAGCAGGACGCGTTGATTAAAAAATATGTCCCCGCAGGTTTTGCTTTTCTGGAAGTTAAAGCTGGATTAGTAACGGTCTATCTAAATCGTTGATGCTCTGCGCCACGAGTCGACCCCCTAAACACAATCAGATTGTTTTCGATGCTAGTCATCACTGTTGTGTTGTAATAAAAAACCCAGCGGTGGTGGTACCATCGTCTCCTCAATGAGCTTCCGTGCGTCAGCGTCAACCGCATCGGCATAGCTGATATAAAGCTCTTTTAACTTTTGTGCAATTTTGGGGAATTTGGTACCAAGATGCTCTTGGTCATCGCGACTAAAATTCCAGGGATTAATGCGATTATCCCTTAGTAAACCGGCAAACAAATTCACATTACCAGCTTCGAGATCTTCTCTTAAATCACAGAAATCATCTATCACCTGAACTGATAGAACAACTCCAGAAACAGCCCGATTCCTGTCCTTTGCCCTCTCGTCATCGTTTAATTGCATTGTTAAACCACGATATATGTCCGATATTGCATCGGACATGGGCATCAGCGTCTGCTCTCGCAAGATCACCGCATCTTGTAGAGAGTAAACGCTTTTACTTTCGTACATCCTTTGCGCTACTGTCGCACTTTGTACAAACTCATCGATTCTCCAACGCAAGAAGTCGTATTCGTCCTTATCTCGATAAAAAGCTTTCATAAGCTTAAACAATACCGCTTGCAATTCCCCCACCGTCGCGTAGCCATCTTCTCCAACAGACAGTATCGGTAGGTAGTTCAGTTGATCGGTTAGTACATGAACACCATCAGCGTCCAAAAATAGTTGTTTTCTGTGTCGATCAAAAACCTCATCTGCCCTGTTATAAATATCGGCAAACATTGTAGCAAAAACTGCACCATTAATATCTTTCGCCCTTGGTTGCCCGTACGCGTATCGCGTAGCCTGTAGCCACGCAAAAGTATTCCAACGAACGCCAGAATCAAACCAAGCATTAATTTGTCCTACCTCCTTTTCTGTAAGGTCGCATACATGTGCGAGATACTCAACAAAATCTGGCTTAGTTACGCCCTTTAAGTTCAAGGTTTCTGCAAATGTGTAACCTACATTACTCTCTGCGGTGTCTAAAATAGCGTCTATAACTTTATCCCGATGTCCTCCTAATACCGGCTCTTGGGCAAGCACAGCACTTTGGATCTCTGATTCCAATCCAACAGTTTTAGTAACTTTTGTTTGCATATCACCTCTGTACTAGATTTAAAAAAGCTGTTTTAGTGTTCTCACATTTGAACACTTCGTACCACCCTAGATTTGCCTCCGAGTAATCGTTGCCAAAATAATCGGTCTTAC
>CAZTSS010000047.1:0-5226 GCA_964616765.1 uncultured Candidatus Saccharibacteria bacterium | reverse complement strand
GGGGAGATTTTGAGGTAGAGGTGTTCGCCAAATAAGTCCAAATAAGCTAAGCAGGCCGATGTATAAGGGAAGTTGCTCTTTGCCGGTCATGGTTATAACGGCGCAGATCCAAAGTCCAACAAAACTCTTGGTAGAAAAAGTTTGGTTATGGTGCATATGTTCAAGGAAGTAGGACGATAGTAGAAAAAATGGGATGGCGGCCGAAACCCCGTGAAAACCCGTTTGGGTGTTTAAATATCCCAGCGCCGGATAGAGCAAGTAAGCTACGGCGATTAGGGTTGGTGCCAGATTGGATTTTAAAACTAGTTTCGCGATTTTAAATAGAACAAGCGGGGCTAAAACACTGGTTAGAAACAATTGGGTAAATACCAATGTCAGGGGATGGGGAAAAAGCGCAAATAAGGGTACAAATAAAAGCAGAATCGGGTCGACATGACTCATTGACCAGCGGGGGACATTGCCACCAAAGTAGTCCGTTAGGTATAACGGCCGGCCGTGCAGGGTGTTCCAGATCATTTGGGTCATATTGCCAAGGTCAAACTTACCGAAGTCGAAATTGTTATAGCGGAAAATGTTAATTCTAACGGAAATAACGCAGACCACCGCAGAAATCAAAAGGATAACCAGAATGCCCAGAAACTCTTTGTTAGTTTTATCGTAGAGTTTACGCAAGATCATTTGTCAAAAAACCTGAATTTAAAAAGGGTTTTTACCGCATGCAGACCGTCGCGCCAAGTAATTTTTTTACCCTCCTTCCAGGAGCGACCTTTGTAGGAAATCGGCACTTCCACAATTTTCATGCCCGACTTTAAGATTTTAGAAGTAATTTCCGGCTCAAAATCAAATCGGTCGGACTTTAACTTAAGCGACCTGACAAATTCGCCCGGCAAAAGTTTGTAGCAGGTTTCCATGTCAGTAAGGTGGGTGCCGTACAGCAAATTAGTTAATATTGTTAGAAAACGATTCCCAAAATAATGCAGACTGGTCATATCTTCATACCTGCCCGCAAACCGCGAGCCGTAAACCACCTGCGCGCCCTTTTCCAGTTCCGGCAAAAGTTTTTTGTAGTCTTGCGGGTCGTATTCCAAATCCGCGTCCTGGATAATTACATAATCGCCGGTAGTGTGTTTAAAGCCTTCCCGCACCGTTGCGCCCTTGCCATGGTTTTTGGGTTGCAGGACAATTTTAAGATGCGGGCGCTCTTTGCCTAGTTGTGCCAAAATTTGGGGTGTTGCGTCTTTTGAACCGTCGTCCAGAAGAATAATTTCTTTATTGATGCCCTCCACTTGTTCCACCAAGTCCACCAACTGTCTGACCGTTTTTTCTTCGTTATAACAAGGTATTACTATTGATAGCTTCATTTTTAACCTTAACAAGCCAAGTAAAAAACATTTTACCACCTCGGGCGTAGTTTGACTCTTTAACCAGCTCCAAATATGGGCGTTTTTTGAGGTCGATTTCCAGATTTGGGTCAAACTCGTTGGTGATGATCAGGTAGGCGACTTGATTTTCGGCCAAGTATTCTTGGGTGAGGTATTTTTTGGTGTCAAAATTTTTGTACTCCGAAGTCGGACGATACCAGCTTATAATGCTTGCAGTATCGTTGTGGATAATTTTTCCCGCGGGTTCCCGTAACGGGAATCTTGCTATATCAACAATACTTTTATAGACACCTTTGTGAAGATAGATGGTCGACGCGGAAAGAGCCAGCATGGAGAGGATAGCAGAAGTTATAACCAGCGCCCGATTTTTTATGATCAGCGCAAAAGATCCGGCGATGCCAAGTATGATTATTGTACTAAAAACCAAAGTATGCGGACCTAGAAATTGGAGGCGTAGTTTATTTTGGACGACGATATAGAGCGCAATTAACACCGTTGAGCCCATGGTCGTCCAGACTTTGGTTTGCTGCTCAAGCCCGTCCAACGATTTTACTAGCAAGATCACCAAAAACGGGATGACAGGAACAAATAGCCGTGGCACCGCCGCTGGCCAGGCTAGAATTAAGACCGATTCCAACATCACAAAGGAAATAATGTGTGGGTACTTTTTTGTACCGGTCAGGATTTTTTGCTTCCAATCGGTCTTAAGAAAACTTGTCATCACAGCAAAAGCTGGAAGTACGCCCAAAACATACAGGTAAGATACTAAGTAAGTCAGGAACATAGTAAAGTCGTACTTTCTACCGACGGGTTCTTCAAAGTAGGACGAACTTAGAGGGTTTTTGTAAAGTAACCAGGGCAGGATGATGACTCCTGTCGCGAAGATAAATTTGACTAAGGCTTTGATTTTAGATCCGGTTTGTTTTTGACCGACGAGGAAAATACCGATAGCTGTTGATACCGCAAGCAAGTAGCCTTCAAATCTAGTAATGATTCCTAATCCGCAGGTCAGTCCCAAGAGGATTAGTAAAATCGCCGATGGTTTCTGTCCACCTTCTTTTTTTTCCCGCCAGATCTCAAAAATGTAGAAACACAGCAGGACTAATAGGCTAAACGGTACATCGGCATAGATTCTGATGGACCAGTAGAGGTAGACCGGATTAAGAAAGAGAAACACTAGAGCCAGCAGGCGCTGATTTTGAGTTGGTAGGGATTTTTTGCATAGTAACCAAAAAGTAAAAAGCGTCGTAAAACTGATTCCCAGCATGAAGATTCGGCCCCACACCACAGCGTCGATGTTGTAGGGCCTTATCGCCAGTAGAGCAGAAAACAGCGGTGGTCGTTTTTCGTCGTCCGGATAGGATAATTGCCTAACATAATTGCTAGCCCGCAGGATTCTATACGAATCGCCCCACTCCGCCGAATTAACATTTAGCAATAATAATCTGATCAATATTAATATGACAACGGAAATAGTCCAAAACGCTCCCGTACCGATTTTTTGAAACATAGCCATTAGTAATCTGCGTCGGCAGCGACCTTAACGCCCAAGCGATTTTCTACCATTTCTAATCTGGTTTCGTGGTTGCGTATCCTGGAGGTAGTGAAAACCCGATCCCGCCTAAACTCGGATATTTCACCGACTAATTTATCTACATTGTCGTACAGTTTAGGTAGGTACTTTGTTTGCTCGTCTATTTCTTCCACTTTTTCTGTTAGTTTGTAAATCATGCGTCTTAATTCTGCCAACTGATCATCGTGACTTGCTAGTCTTTGGAGTATTTCTCTGGTTGTGTTTTCAAAATCAAGAAACCTTTTGTCTAAGTTCTCGACTTTTAGTTCTAAGCTATCGAGTCTGGTTTCCAAACTATTGAAGCGTGAATCAATTTGCTGGAAATATTTATCGTGTTTGTTTAGGTAGCCCGCATGTTGATTGAGCATGGCCGAATGCGCGGTTAGTAATCTTTTATGGTCGTCTAGTTTATTTATTATTAGATCGAGTTTTTGGTCTACTGTCATGGTTTTTGTAGCGTAACACCAGACAACGCGGATTGCAAGATGTCAAAGTATGAAAATAGACAATGCTGTCAGGACGCCCTTTTCTGTGTGACAAAGTCGTACACGCGTTCCATCTCTTTGGCTTTTTCCGTCCAGGAATACAGGGCAAAAATTTTGTTTTTGTCCACATAAGTTTTATTATTTTCAATAATGTCCAAAATTCTTGTGGCGATAGTTTTTGGTTCCAAGTCGGCCAGATAAAAAAGTCCCTGAATATCTTCTTTGACTTTAAAACCGGAAACTAGCGCCGGTGTTGCGCAGGCCAGGCTTTGCAGGACGACTTTTGGCAGGCCCTCAAAGGATGATGGCAGGACAAACAAATCTCCGGCCTGGAAGGCGATGGCTGTTTCCGGATACGGGGTGTAACCGGCTTTAATGACTCTAGCGCCCAGGTTTTTATCACGGATTCTGATGTTAAGATTTTCCAGATAGTTTTTGTCGCCCGAACCTACCAGCAATAATTTGTAGAATGGGGGTAGGAATTCCAGCGCGTCGACCAGCAGATGAATGTTTTTTCTCTCCGTCATAACGCCGTGGTTGACAATAACAATGTCGGACGGATCTATCCCTAAATCTCGGTGGATCTTTTCCTTTTCCTCCTTGCCCACCTGTTTAAACAAATCCGTATTGACGCCGGTTTCCACTACAAAACATTTGTTTGGATCGGAGTTGTAATATTTTATAGCCTCATCTTTATTTTGCTGACTCACAAACACGCATGCCGAGGCGGTTTTTACCGCCCACCTGTCAGAAAGTTTTGCTAAAGGCCAGGCAATGTACTTTGAGTAAAATTTAACCTTAGTGCCTTTGTCTTCCAGCGCATCTTCCCGTCCGGCTACGGTGTTGTGAAATTGGACGACAAGGGGGATTTTTAACTCTCTTGCCCAGGGAAAGATTTTTTTAAGTAGCGCGCGATAGCCGTAAAGCCAAATGGCAAAATGCCCGTGCGAATGAATCAAATCCGGTTTGTTGTCAAAGCGCCAATATAGGTAGTACAAAAACAAGAGGGGTGAGATGAGAAGCGACAAGCTTGCTGGCACGGGTTCGCGAATGAAGGTTTTAAACTTGCAGTTTGGCAGTTTTTCTAACGGACCGGAAAAAGGCCACCGCCCGCAGAAGATATCAAAAGTGTGCCCGTGTTTAATTTGGGCTTGGGTCATTTCGTATGGCGCCGGCGAAAGTCCGCTCCAGGGCGGTGGCCAGTCATAAACGATCCGTAAAATCTTCATAATTTTTATCTAACTATTTACGACTTAATTTTGCGACTATGTTCTTCTCGCTTTATCCTCATCCGCGAAATCTGGTTGCGGGGATCACTCGAACGAACATATTCGCTCATAAGCTGAAATCATTTTATCAAGATCAAATTCTTGCTCGGCTTTTATTTTACCATTAGTGCCTAGTTTTTCCGTCAGAGCCCTGTTTTCTGCCAAGTCGATAAGCTTTTGCTTTAATATTTCTACCTTCAACTTAGTCAGCAAAAACCCATTATAACCGTCTTCTACCGCGTCCTTATTTCCTCCCATATCTGTTGCAATAATTGGTAGACCGGCAAAACAGGCTTCCACCAGAGTCATCGGTAAACCCTCAACCCGCTTTGTTGGTAAAACAAAAACATCGTTACAGGCGTACATTTCCACAGCTTTCTCAAATGGTAGTTTGCCGTAAAACAACACTTTTTGACTCATTTTCAGTCGTCTAGATAAAGCCTTTAATTCTTCCAGATAAGGTCCGTCGCCCACAATATTTAAAACTACTTGGTTCAGATCTTTGCACGCCTCCAAGA
>CAZTSS010000046.1:0-5240 GCA_964616765.1 uncultured Candidatus Saccharibacteria bacterium | reverse complement strand
ATCGCCCACAACATAGTCATAAAAAGCCCGCTTCTGTTTGTTTTTGACTTTATCAGCTTGAGCGCTGCAAATAAAAATGCCGGAATTAAGGCCACAAACCAAAGTCGCATGGACACTTTTAAAACCACTAGATACCAATAAATCGGTCCGGTTTTGTCCTCTGTTTCCAGAGTCGCCCGATTTAACACATGGTAGCCAAGGTACGAATCAATAAAGGTCTGACCATGCAACTTGTACATTACTAAATGCCACGGCAAAAAGACGAGGGCGGAGGTCAAAAGGACAACTAACAATTTTGCGCCGGCAATTCCCACCGACCTACCAGAAAAGCGTCCGGTCCTTAGAACAAGCAGGACAGAATCCGCAACTTCGTAACCAAAAATTACGGCCAAAGGCAAAAAACCCACCACGCCTTTAGTCAAAACAGCTAACCCAATAAACAATCCGGCAAAGATTAGCTTAATTTTGCTGACATCTTTTGACGCGGTGTAGTACAGATACAGGGCGACTAAAATAAAAAAACTGCAGGTGACATCTAACATGCCGGTGCGGGCGTAGTAGAGAAAATGGAAGGTCGTCACCAAACAAAGTCCGGAGACAAAACCCGCAGTTTTGCCAAACAAGCGCTTGCCAAAAAAGTAAGTTACCAGGACCGAGAGCAATCCAAATAATGCAGACGGCAGACGGACGGCAAGCTCGGGCAAATTAGGTAGGACGGATAAAGAGATGGCAGAAAGCCAAAAGTACAATGGTGGTTTTTCAAACCACGGCTGACCGGTCCGCCAGGAAAGCGTCAACCAGTCGCCGGTTGTTAATATATTTTGTGATACTTTTGCGTAGATCGCCTCGTCGTACGGGATAAGTTTGTTGACTCCCAGATTCACAAAGATTAGCCCCAACGACATAATAACAAGCAAGACGGGCGGAAATTTTGGATTGGAAACAAAGTAGGAATAAATGGAACTCCACAACCGCGAGGTGATCTCGGCCAATTCTGTCCGGATACTATATAACGCGTAAAAAAAGTACATAAAGAGCGCCAGCCAAAAAAACTCGGAATTGTAGGAGTAAAAAACACCGGCAATTAACATTCCCATTACGGAGCCAGCCATGGCGCTTGTTAACAAGGTGGTAACCTTATGTTTTGACCTTAGCGCTGTATAGACCAGCGTAGCTACCACCGTCATATAAAATCCCAGCATCAGAGAAAAACCTATAATCCCGGTTTCCGCTAAAAGCTCGCCCCAGATGGAATGTGCCGGAACGCGGGTATTGAGGGCGGCGGGATCACGCGCAAAAAAGGTTGCAGAGATTTTGGACTTGGCAAAGTGCTCGTAAAAACTACCGTACCCGCCGCCCAAGATGGGATACTTGTCAAACACCTGCCACGCCCCCGTCAACAATAAAAAGTGCGAATCAAAAGAGTCAAGTCGGTAATGAAAATACTGCCTAATTTCCCGCCGGATCGGGCTTTGTTTGTCCATATACTGCCATAACACCAGTCCGAAAAATATCATGATTAACGCAGCAACAACCCCCAGGCCTTTGTATCTAAACTTTCTGTACACAAGCAGAAGTACAAAAACCACAGTCGCAAGCCCCATTGCAATCCAGCCACTTCTGGCATTAGTCAAAACGAGTGTAATCGACATGGAAATTGAGGCAATAAGAAAAAACAACTTTTGCTTCCACGGCGAGGTTAAAACCAATACCCAGGCTATCGGCAGAAGCAAAACCAAAAGTCCGGCAAAATGATTGACATCCCAGAATAATGACCCGATCCGGGGCATATGACCGGGAACATTCCAAAAAGCGCCAAAGATAAAGTTAAAATCCTTGTAAACCCAAATCTGAATGAATCCAATAAGAGATAAAATAAAACCTATTAATATGTATATCTTTATTGACTTTAGGACGGCAAACTTGTCGCCCAAATAAACCAAGTTAAGAAAAAAGTACAACGCAAAGATCGTTACCAAAAAAGCATAGACAGACAGACTCGCCTGCAGATTTTTTGAGAAAATTATCGAAATCCCGGCAATAACCAAAAATGCTCCCAAAAACACGGCTGCCGGGTCGGTCAATTGTCGTCTGAAGTCCGTCAAACCGGCTGTTCTTAGCCTCTTAACAACTGTAACGAAGACAAAAACTGTTAATGCGCCCATAAACACCCGCACCGGTAAAATATTCCAGGCATAAATGCTAAAAAGCTCTTTATGAAGAAGGACAGAAAGTGGAAGTAAAATATAAAGCGCTTTTTTGGAGTTCGTAAAAAGTGCGGCCAACGATAAACAAAAAATTAACACTATAAAAATAAGCTCAAAGTGCATGGTAGACCTCCAAAGTCTGTTTGGCAGCAGTTTGCCAAGTATACACTTTACGGAATTCTTCCGGTACTGTGGGCGCAGATCTACCAACCGCGGTCATCAGAGCTGATTTAATGGACACTACATCGGCTGGGTCGCAATACACCGCAAGATCCCCTAACAACTCTTTGGCGCGCTCTCCGCTGGCCACCACATTAGTCCCGCAAAATAACGCCTCCAGACTGGTAAGACCGGTGGTCTCAAACCAACTGGCGGAAATCCCTACCTTAGCAAAGTGATAATAGCTTGGGATATCTTCCTGCGGGATAAAACCGGGGTGGACTATCCAATCGTGGAACTTTAACTCACGGTCAAATTTAGCAATGTAGCTTTTGTGATAATTGCTCCGTCGACCTAAAAACACCAGCCGCGTAGTAGAAAAGCCCTTTTCCTGCCGCAACAGCTTTACAGCTTCAATGATATTTAGCTGATTTTTTCTGGCTTCAATCCGTCCCACACAAATGATGTAGTCTTTAAAATCAAGTTTGTTTTTAAACTCCCCCGTGTGTAAAAATTGGTCGGAAACCCCATTAACTATTTTCTGCCACTTAAAGTTCACGCCGTAGGTCTTTTGCAAATCGTCGGCTTCTTTGTCCGTCTGAACCAAAACAATGTCGCTTAATGCCAACGCCTCTTTTTGAGCCCTTCTGTAACCGTACAAAGCACCTTTAATTGTCGGTAGAAATTTAGAGTGATCAAATATTGACCGGTAGATATTTTTTAAAATGTCGCGGTGCTCCTGCCTGCGCACAAAAAACCCCACAAGCTTTCTAAGACCAAAAGTATATTTATCATCAAACTTTTTAACCTCCAGCTCCGCATGATGAATGGGAGAGAGCACAATCGGCTTGCCGGCTTTTTTAGCCTCTTTGACATAAAAATAGGTTTCCGGAATCCAGTCCAGCTGAAAAATATGGACGAGATCGTACTTAGCGATATCGGCACCTAAATGCGTGGCGACATCTACAGTAACCCCCAAATTTCTTAGCTCTTTAGCGGTATTTTCTATCTGGACGGTATCACCGCCGGGTACTGTGTATAAATCTGATCTGGCTAAAAATACAACCCTCATTTTTCCCTACATCTTAAATATAACTTATGATAATCCTCCCCGAACTTTTCCAAAGAGTAGTTACTTTCGACAAACTTCCTTTGATTTTCGACTTCCGGTTCTTTTGTTAATAAATCCAGTAGCTTGTCCGACAAATCCTCCGAGTCGCCTGTCTTAAAGTATAATGGAAATTCCTTACCGACCTCCTGCAAAACCGGCAAATCCGAGCATAAAACCGGCAACCCGCAAATTAAGGCCTCAATTAACACAATCCCAAACCCTTCCGCCAATGACGGAAAAACAAAATAATCAAAGGCACTGTAAAACTTGATCTTCATGTCGTCGTCAAACCGACCCGTAATAACAACCCTATCCTTTACACCTAATTCCCCGGCTAAAGACCAAAGTCTCTCTTCCAACTCCCCGCCCCCACAGATCATTAATACATACTTGTCCCGCTCTATGCGCTTGTTGCTAACCAAGTCAGCAAAGGCGCGAACCAGCAAATCATGGCCTTTTTCCACCGTCGTCCGACTAAGATTGCCGATGATTTTTACTGACGGATCGATATGATACTTTTTGCGGATTTCCCGATTAAATATCTGCTTCTCATTGTCAGCTGTATAAAACTTGTATACATCAACCCCGTTTGGAATAACCGTCAATTTTTTTTCTTTTATCCCCGCCTGCAATTTTACTTTTTTAATTGACTCAGTAAGCGCGATCTCTTTAGTTCCCAAAATATTAACCGCCAGCGCGTAAAAAATGTCATAAATTAGTCTTTTTGACTTGGAAACCTGCCAGTCTGTAAACGGCGTATGTTGATGAGAAATCCTAACTTTGGTACCAGCCAAAAACCCCGCGATCAGAGAATTTGCTACCGCCTTAAGTTCATGGGCGTGAAGCACTTCTATATTTTCCCGTTTTAAAAAGTCCCGCAAGTCTCTAATGTAGCTAATATCTATATCGTTTCTAATAACCTTTTCTGACACTTTTGCCCCCGCTCGAACATACCAATCGTAAATAATGCCTCCGTTGCACCATACATACACCTCGTGACCGCGCAAGACCATTTGGTTCACCAAGTCCAAAACATGCTGCTCCATGCCCCCCGGATTCCCTGAATTTAAAGTGTAAAGTATCTTCATGACTTATCTTTTAGGCTCTGATTTACTAAGTCCAACAATTTTTCCACTTTTCCATCCCAATTATTTTGTTTGGCGACTTCCTGTCTGGCCCTAATTTTAGCCTGCGAGTCCTCTGCAAGCGCCCGTTTTACATTGTCCACAAATTCCTGATGACTTTTGGAAATGTAGCAGACTTCCTTAAACAAAGTATAGACCGGCATGTCAGTAACGACAACGGGCAAGCCCGCGGCCAGCGCGTCGTGAAACTTGACCGGAAAACACCCGCCTACCGTTAAATCGTTAAGCTGGTACGGAATGATAAAAGCGTCAAAAGCGCCGTAATACGCAGGAATAACATCGTATGGGCGGGTGCCCAAAAGATGAACATTGGTAAAATTACCCAAACCTAAACTTTCTTTGGTGGCAGCTTTGCCCTTACGGACTAGCGAACCTATCAACACAAAAGAAACATTTGGCAGTTCCGTGGCTAGTTTCTTAAGCAAGTCCAAATCAAATTTATGCTCATCTAGCGCGCCGGTAAAACCTACCACTGGTTTTTTGATCCGGATCATGTCGTCAGGCAAGTTTTGAATAGTTTTGGCATCCTTAAATTTTTCGTAATCGCCGACATTCGGCGTAAAGTGCGTTTTTGGATTAAGTTTTGCCAGTCTGTCCACCAAGCCCGGGGCGGTAGCA
>CAZTSS010000045.1:0-5550 GCA_964616765.1 uncultured Candidatus Saccharibacteria bacterium | reverse complement strand
CAACCCAGGCCGATTTAGACATGGTAAAAGCGTTGGTGGACGGCGTAAAGTCAACAGGTGAAGAAGTTGACCAACTTATTAAAGAATGCGCGCCGGAGTGGCCCTTGGACAGAATCGCCAAAATAGACCTTGCTATTTTGCGGATTTCGGTGTATGAACTAGCGTACAATAAAGTCAGCGCCGGCGTGGCTATAAATGAGGCCGTGGAATTGGCAAAAGAGTTTGGCGGGGAAAATTCCGCAAAATTTGTCAACGGCGTGCTCGGCAGCGTCGCCGAAAGGTTTAAACATGAAAAATCAACCAGTTAAAGATAAAGTCAAACAGCTGATTGCGCAAAAGGCGGGCGTGGAGCCACGGGAGGTGCAGGACGACATGTTTTTTGAGGACGACTTAAACTTGGGCGACATGGAACTGACGGAGATTTTGGAGGAGCTGGAAGACGACTTAAAACTGGACCTTTTGGCCGATCAAGAGGGTTTGGCGAGCGTAAAAGATTTGCTGGACCTACTGGAAGAGCGACTGGATTAATCCTATGAATATTGAGGAACTAGAAAAAATTTTAGAGACTAAGATTACAAATGCGCGACTTTTTGAAACCGCTTTTACACACAGATCGTATCTAAATGAGCATCATTCGGCTGGGCTTGTGTCTAACGAGCGGTTGGAGTTTTTAGGTGATGCGGTCTTACAGCTACTGTCCAGCGAATTTTTATACGCCAAATTCCCCGACGCGCCGGAAGGCGAACTCACAAACTACCGCTCATCCGTGGTCTGCACCCCATCATTGGCAGAAGAGTCAAAAAGACTTGGTTACGGCAAATTCCTAATGTTATCCAAAGGCGAGGAGGCTACGGGCGGTCGTGACAGGGAATATATCTTGGCCAACACTTTTGAGGCGGTTCTAGGCGCGCTGTACACACAAAACGGCTTGGAGTTTTGCAGACAGTTTGTGGAAAAAAACCTGCTCTATAAAGTCGACCAAATAATTAAGGAGAATAAATACAAAGATGCCAAAAGCAAATTTCAAGAATTGGCGCAGGACAAGCTGACCTTTACCCCGGAATATGTTCTGGTTGACTCCTGGGGGCTGGACCACGATAAAACTTTTAAAGTGCAAGTTAAAGTGGGAAACCAAGTTTTTGGCGAGGGCCTTGGCAAGAGCAAGCAGCGCGCCGAGATGGAGGCGGCCGCAAACGGGTTGGAGAGACTGGAGGGACAGAAGATATGAGTCCGGTAGGAAATGGAGAGAGAGTAGGCAGAGATAGCGCCGAATACGATCTTGAGTGTTTGCCTCTAGGAACAGGAGAAATTAGCTTAGAAGGTGCAAGGACTATTAGACTGGACGATGAGGTTGCAGTAATAGAGATTACGAGTTTGGCACAGGGTAGAGAGTTAGCAACGCGAGTGTCTAGGCTCATCACCACAATGTCCAGAGATGCTATGCACGGACTTGCAGAATACGGCAACGAACTTGTAGGAGACTGGAGACTTGATGGTGGTCAGTCCAGCTATTTTGAAAAAAGAGATCAAAACAGTACTTCTGGAGTAACTGCCAGATTCATCTATCGAAACGATGACCGCCTAAGATCGGGTTTTGCCCGCATTGCAGATGCTCTAAGGTCATTACAGAAAGAATTCAAGCCACAGAACGACACGGATTGATTTTATCCTCATATGTTGATAAAATCTCCAAGTCGCAAGGCGGGAATATGTCGATAAAAATTAGATTAGCAAAAACAGGAAAAAAGAACGCTCCGGCTTTTAGAGTCGTGGCTACACAAACCCGCACTAAGAGAAATGGGGAGTTCTTGGCTGTGCTGGGGGAGTTTAATCCCACTATGGGTGGAAAGCCCGTGATAGATAGATCCGCGGTTGAGGCCTGGGTTAAAAAGGGCGCCTTGCTCACAGAGCCCGTCAAACAAATGCTGGAGGGCAAGTATGTCTACAAAAAGTACAATCCTAAGGCAGAAAAAGAAGTAAAAGATGAGGGTGGAGAAGCAGGCGAGGATACGGAGTCAAAAGAAGCCGAGGTCGAGAAGAGTAGTTCTAAAGAATCATCTGATGAACCCCAGGTTAAGGAGTCTACCGAATGAAAGCATTTATTGAGTTTTTAGTAACATCGCTAGTAAAAAATCCGCAAAGCGTGGTCGTGGAGGAAGCCCAAGAGGGCAGTAATTACAGATACACCATCGCAGTGGACCCTGCAGATATGGGCTTGATTATCGGCAAAGAGGGCCGGACAATAAACTCCATCAGGTCGCTAGCTAAAGCTAAAGCGGTAAAAGAGGGTGTTTGGGTGGATATTCAGCTTCTGGACAATCAAGTAGGGAATCTGACAAACAAGCATACAGAGCACCAGGTCGACAGGCAAACTAACGACCAAACCGAAGATGTACAAAATGCAACCACTGAAGAAACCACAGATCAGGACGATGTCAGAGACTAACCAAAAAGTTCACATCTCGGTTATTACGCTTTTTCCCGACATTTTTGAAAATCATTTAAGACACCTGCCCTTGAGCCGGGCGATTTCTAAAGGCTTGGTTCAGGTGGACTTAATAAATTTGCGCGACTTTGCGGTGGACAAACGGGGGACGGTGGATTCCCCACCCTACGGTGGCGGTCCGGGTATGATTCTCCGACCGGAGCCCATCTACAACGCCGTACTAAGCGTGCTGTCACATACTGCAGATAAAGACCCTGTCGAACAAAACAATACTGACGCGCAAAAGATGGGCGACAAGACCCCCAGTCAGACTACAGGAGACGCGCACAGCAAAACCAAAGTCATTTTCCTTACACCAAGAGGTACGCCGTACAACCAAAAAGTCGCCATGGATCTGGCGCATAATTACAGTCATCTAATAATCTTTTGTGGACGCTATGAAGGCATCGACCAGCGGGTAATCGATTATTTTGTGGAAAAATCCAAGGTCGACAAAAACCTCCAAGCTGAAGAGTTATCCATAGGAAATTATGTACTCTCCGGTGGGGAGGTGGGGGCCATGGCAGTTATGGAAAGCGTTGTTAGACTAATCCCAGGCGCTATTGATAACCAAGAAGCTTTACGCGATGAATCGTTTAACCCAACCCGAACCCATAGTGTCGAACACCCACAATACACCAGGCCGGAGATTTGGCAGAACAGTAAGGTACCGGAAATTTTGCTATCCGGTCACCATAAAAACATCCAAACCTGGAAACAAACTACAAATTAGGTAGGGTAGCATCAATATCTTTGGCGTAGTTTTTAAAAGTATCCAACCGCTCCATAAACAACCGATATGCCGGATTTTTTAGATCTATCGGCGCAGCCGTTTGGGAATAAGTAGAAAACGCGGGGTTAAGATAGGGCGAAGCCATGACCAAATCCGCCTTGGTTACCTGATTTTGCGCCGAGAGTTTCAGGCTTTCCACCCTAAAGAGCCTTATAGAAGTTTCGGACGACTTTAAAAACGCTACTGCAGAAGCAAAATCCTTGACATCAATATCCACATTAACTTTTTCTTCCCGATACAACTCCGGATCCGGCGTTAAACCATCGGTTTGAGGCGTCAGACTGACAACCTGGTTTTTATTAGCGTTAGCATAGTCCAGCGACTTAAAAGCTGTTCCAGAATCCTTGCTCATTAAACGCACCTGCTCGGTAAGCTCGGGCACTTTATCCCGCTCCTCCAACGCCCAAGAAAGCTTAACTAAATCCGCCATAACTAAGTCCCTGTTTTCCTGCAAAGCAGTTAACTGGGCGACTTTAGCCTGCAACACATTTACCTCCTGTTGGGCAGTTTCCAGTTGACTCTTTAAGTCGGGCAAGTTTTTATGCGTGGGCAAAACATACAAAGCAAAAATCGCAATGGTGGCAACTAAAAGGAGTATGGGCATAATAAAGTTAATTAAAAACTCTTCTATCTCGCCAATTATATTCATACCCTTCTCACCACCCGTTGTTATATGCAGTTTATTAGTTAAAATCATTTTAGAAACGCCTCCTCGTTAATGTCAAAAGACACAGAATACTGAATGCCTTTTTGATTTTCTTTTTCTTCGTCAACGCTTAAAGAGTCAAGTCTGACATTGGTAAAGGCGTTTTTGCCAACCAAATCAACGGCAGATTCACTGGATGCGTTGCCTTCTTTAGCTAGTCGATTGACAAAACTGGAAACGGAAATTACATCTGTAGAAGCGCCGGAGATAGTTGTCCGCTTACCAAGTCCGTCAAAATTTAGACTCTCAAAAGAAATCTCCTGCGGGACGCGAGCCAGCAACTCTAGCATTACGGACGAGTATTTGATCCTGCCCTCCAGATACTTTTGGAGTAAAAAATATTTGCCGGAAAGTTTTTTAGCGTAATTTTCTATCTCCCGCATACTTTCCACTTGGGCGGTAAGTTGACCTTTTTGACTTTGTAAGGCGAAGATTTTAGTAGTTAGCCCAGATTTTTGGGAGTAGTAGTAACCGGCCACTCCAAGCGCCAGCAAAAGCAAAAACACGGAAATCTTTGTGGAGGCGCCAACCACATATTGAGTCCGTCTGCGCTTAATCTCCTGTGGGGGAGTGAGATTAATTCCTTGTGGCATAGTTATACTATATTAAACAATTTCCTTTAATGCAAGACCCACCGGAACAGCATATACGGGCCCCAAATTCATCAGCTGGTCTTTGAGTTTGTCAAGCTTAGGAGAAAAAGTTATACCCATAAACGGATTGGCAAGCTCTACCTCTATGCCAAGGTTTTCCGCACTATATACCATAAGTCCCGGCATCACGGCAGAACTACCGCTGTAGATTACTTTTTTAAATTCCACATAGGCGTTTCTGGATGTGTAGTAGTTAATCGTCCGCTTGATTTCCGCAATGAGTGTCTCGGCGACAGGCTTCATGGCGTTGATAACTTTACCCTCTAATACAGTGTCTTCCAAACCGCAGCTAGATCGATATGCATCAGCCTGCTCCTCGGAAATGTTTAAATTCTGCGCTATAGCCTTGCTAAAGGTTGCGCCTCCCATAGAAATGTTGCGGGAAAATCTTACATAACCGTTTTTGACTACCATCATGTCCGCATCACTAGACCCAATATTAACCACCAAAAAACCCTCGTTCTGATTCATTTGCTGACCCCTTATCAAAGATCTGACTATTGCGTAGGCCTCCGACTCCACCGCCAGCACATGCAACCCCGCTGTTTTTGCTAAATTAAAGAGGCGTTCTACATAATCCCTACCGCTGGCTACAATATTGACATCGGTTTCCGTTTGGTTGACTTCATTAGGACCTAAAATCTGAAAGCTGTAGACCAGCTGTTCCAAGGGCTTGGGAAAAATTTTTGTGCCCTGGATTTCTAAATAATTTTGGATCTCTTTTTCCGTCTGAAACGGGACATTTAAAATGGTGGAGAAGACTTGTGACTCGGGAATAGCCAAACACGCATCTTTTGTAGAAAAGCCCGCATCGGAAACAAAGTGCTTAAGGTTCTCACCGGTTGTTTTTAAATCATCAGTCCGACAAAAGTCGCATGTAAGAGCCTTTTGCAAAATATAGGTGTGTTTTTTG
>CAZTSS010000044.1:0-5695 GCA_964616765.1 uncultured Candidatus Saccharibacteria bacterium | reverse complement strand
AGAATCATCGGTCAATCCGCCAGTCCGGAAGCCAACATTATTTTTGGTACCACTATTGACGACCGGATGGAAGATCAAATCAGAATTACCGTCATCGCTACAGGTTTTGACGATGCGACTAAAACGCCTTACGGCTTGCCCAGAGAAAAAAGATCCGCTTACACTATGGAGGTTAGAGATCAAAAGTCGCAAACGACCGCTCAAACCGATTCTACCAAACAGCCGGACTCTGCAACTCAACCGGAGCAGGTGGACGACAATAAATATGACATCCCCGCCTTTTTGCGCGGTAAATAATCAGGTCAACCCTTTAAATTAACTTTTATCAAGTCGGCCTACCTTTAACCCCGTTATAACGGTGTTTTCTAATACTACAAGATAATGCGTCAACTGCGACCTAAAATTTTGTTTGCTTTCTGGTAAAGATCTTGCTAACATTAAAACTAGCATCCTTAGGAGCCGAGGAGTTGCTTCCAAGCGATTCCGATCCAAACTACCGAAAGGTGCCGAGGGTCCGCCTGTGGCGGATACCGATCCAAATTACCTAAGGTGCTGTAGAAATTCCCTGCATTACGCGGGGTTTTTCTTTACTAAATCGATTACTTTACTTCTTATTAGTTCAAAACCGATGTTAGGCACAGTATAAAGCTTTCTAGTTAGTCTTTTAACACTAATAAGCCGTAGCTGTGCAATAATTGCCGATACTTTAGTACCTGCAGGATCCGTAAAGTTAAAATAATAGTAAAATTGCTTTTGTTTGGTGGAAAGTGGGATCGCCCAATACATATTTTTATTAAATCTTTTTAATATGAGAACTGGTCGTTGGAATTTATCTCCCTTACCGTTCTGTTCGTAACCGATATTTTTTCCTAGCGAGCATACCCACACCTCCTTTTGGTCCGGAACAACAGCTAGAGAACTTGTGTCTTGGTCAATTAGCCTTTTTAGTTTATGCCAATTGTCAAAGTCGTCCATAAGTTTTTACAACATAGCTTGGAGATTTAATTTTGACAAGACTGTTGTCTCTAGTTTTACAAGAATATATTGTCGTATTGGAGAATTTATACTTAATAGTTTTTTTATCCTGTGGTACAAGTATGGAGTTATTTACATACTAATCCACATTGTTTGCAGTTGGAGTTTGGATTTGCAAGTATAGAAGTCGTACAGGGTTAGTAAAAAATTAACTAAAAAAAGGATTGTGAGTTAGCAACTTTCTCGGCAGTGCAAGGTTGTTAACCCATAAAGTCTGCCTATGAAACAAGCCAAAAAAGCGTTGGTTAAAAACAGTGTGATAGATTTTTCTCCAAACTCCCAAAAAATTTTAGAAAAGCGCTATTTGCTTAAAGATGAAAAAGGCGCGGTGGCGGAAACCATCGAGGGAATGTTTACCAGGATTGCTAATGTCGTGGCGGCGCCGGATGCAGTTTATGGTTATGAGGGCGAGTCGCGAGTCCGATTTTATAATTTGATCTCCAGCAAAAAGTTTTTTCCCAACTCACCAACTTTCACAGGTGCGGGTACTCCCTTAGGTCAGCTAGCGGCTTGTTTTGTTTTGCCCATTGAGGACGATTTAGGCAAGCATCCGGACGGGATCTTTTCTACTTTACGGAATGCGGCGTTAATTCAGCAGGTAGGTGGCGGAAATGGCTTTTCTTTTACCGATTTGCGCCCCAAAGGCACTTTGGTAAAAAGTAGTATGGGTAAGGCCACAGGCCCGGTGGGTTTTTTGTCGGTGTACGACAAAGCTTTTGGGGAAGTAGCGCAAGGTGGGGTGCGTAGGGGGGCAAATATGGCCGTTTTGCGTGTCGACCATCCGGACATTCGCGATTTTATCAAATGTAAGGGCGACGAGGGGGAAATAAGCAACTTTAATATTTCTGTGGCGCTGACGGACGACTTTATGCAGGCGGTAAAGGATGACAAAAAGTACGACTTGATTGATCCACATTCTAAAAAGGTGGTTGAGTCTCCCCGCGCGCGGGAGATTTTTGAGTTAATAGTTGAGTACGCTTACAAGAACGGTGAACCCGGAGTCCTTTTTGTCGATGAAGCAAATCGCTATAATCCTGTCCCGCACCTGTACGAACTTAAAGCTACCAATCCGTGCGGAGAACAATGGCTTGGGCCATATGAAAACTGTTGCTTGGGTTCCATTAATTTGTTAGAGCATTTAGACAAAAAGGGTCAGCTGGATTGGGATAGCTTAAAAGAAACCGCAGTTTTAGCGACTAGGTTTTTGGACAATGTGGTTACTGCTAACAAATATGTGGAGTCAGTACCGCAACTTCGCAAAGCCGCAGAGAGTTGCCGGAGGATTGGCTTGGGGTTTATGGGGCTTGCGGATGTAATGTACTCCATGGGTATTCGCTATGGTTCGGAGGCGGGGCTGGATTTTGCCGGTCAAGTGACCGAATTTATAAGACACCATTCTATGTTGGCATCTATTGACTTGGCTAAAGAACGAGGGGCGTTCCCGGCAATTAAAGGAAGTATTTACGACCCAAAAAACATCAAATGGCTTGTCCCTAAGCCTCTAAAGCCGTTTAAACGGGATTTTGACAGACCGGAGCTTGACTGGGACAAGGTTATGGCCGGAATAAAAAAGTACGGTATCAGAAACGCAGCCCAGACCACCGTTGCCCCCACCGGCACAATTTCTACTGTAGCTGGGGTTGAGGGTTATGGTTGCGAGCCGGCATTTGCTTTGGCCTATTACCGTAATGTTTACCAAGCCGCCGGCGATAAAGAGAAGTTAACGCTAACTTATGTAAGTCCGCTGTTTGACAAGGCGCTAGACGCCCTGAATCTTAAGCCCGAGTCAAAAGCAAAAATCGTGGAGCGAGTATTGGAAACCGGCTCCTGCCAGTCCATAGAAGAGTTGCCGGAAAAACTTAGAGACACCTTTGTAGTGTCGGCCGACATTTTGCCGGAAGAACACATAAAAACTCAAGCAGCTATTCAGGCTTTTATCGACAACTCTATTTCCAAAACTTGCAACTTTCCCGCGGACGCAAAAAAAGACGATGTGGCCAAGGTTTACATGCTAGGCTGGGAGCTTAAATGCAAAGGTTTAACCGTGTATGTTGCCGGCTCTAGGCAGGAAGTTGTTCTTGAAACCAAAGAGACTAAGACTAAAAAGGACGGCAAAACTGAAACTGCTCCGGTGATTGCGGAACCGGTTAAAAAAGAAGTTGAACGAGGCTACAGACTTTCCGGCACCACCTACAAATTAGATACGCCCCAGGGTAAGGCCTTTATTACGGTTAACAAGGACGAGGAAGGCAGTCCGCTAGAGGTTTTTGCTAATGTCGGCAAAGCCGGTAGCGATGTGGCGGCGTTGTCAGAGGCGCTTGGTCGACTTATTTCCGGTTGGTTAAGGGTTTCTGAAAGCCCGTTACGAACAGCCAAAGAAATAGTCATTCAGCTTTTGGGTATTGGGGGCTCCAGATCAGTAGGCTTTGGTAGCAAGCGTGTCAGCTCAATTCCGGATGCTGTGGCCAAGGTCATTGCGGAAGAATGTGGTATTCATGTTAAGTCTAACGGGGCAAATGTCGTGGAGACGCCGACTGACAAAAAAGAAATCTCGGTGTTTTCCCATGTCAATATGTGTCCAGAATGTGGCAATTCCTCGTTTATTTACGAGGAGGGCTGTTCCAAATGCTATGAATGTGGGTACAGCGTCTGTTAGCAGGGAGGACTAGCAGAAAAACGGTCAAGAGCTACTTTAGATAATGTGGATTGTGTACAGCGATTGAATTATGGCCATTTATTCTAAAACCGGCGACTACGGAGAGACCGATCTTTTTGGCGGTAAGCGCGTGCGCAAGTCGGTGGACGCTATAGAGGTTTTGGGTCAGTTTGACGAGCTTAACGCGACTTTAGGACTCGCCAGATCGGTACTTAACAAGTCCGCAAGTTCCAATATCTCTCTCATCCAAAACGACCTATTTGTGCTTGGCTCGGTTGTGGCCGGGGTCGAGCTAAAAAAGTCCCACAGTAACTATCTAAAAAATCAAACGAGCTGGTTGGAAGAACAAATTGATCGTCTTGACAAGAAACTGCCCGCGTTAAAGAAGTTTATCTTACCAAACGGTTGTGAATCGTCCTCTAGGTTGCATTTGGCTAGGGCAATTTGTCGCAGATGCGAGCGGGCTTTAGTGGCTTTAGGCGAATACGTAGAACTTATTCCGTACCTCAACCGCCTGTCAGATTATCTTTTTGTTCTTGCGCGACACGAGAATTTGAGAAATAAGGTAAAAGATCAGCAGGTTGTGGTAAGTCACACAGTTTAGAAAAGTGATAGTGTAACTGTCAATATTAATTTTGACCCACGATAACAAGGACATCGTAACCCGTTGGTTTAGTATCTAACTCTAAGACTTCTACCGAATAGTTGGTTTTAAGATCGTCTGTCAGTAGAGTCTTATAGTCAGCTAGGTCCTTGGGAAGTTTTACGGTAGTTTTTGCGTAATCAATTTTGTCTGCGTTGCCCGGTTCCAGGACTTTATAGCCAAAGCCTTCCAAATATGTTTTTAGTTTTCCGGCTGAACCCGGTATGCCGTTGCCGTTTTCTACCCGAATCGTCAGATCAGATCTTTTTACTTCTTTAGGTTTGGTTGTTTCTTGATTTTGCTGACTTTGCTCCGGATTTGGTTGTCCCGTAGGTGTGGGTGCTGGGGTTTGACTTTGTTCTTGCTCTGCCAATACTTCTTGACTTTGGCCCCCAGATTTCTTGCCAAAGAGTGTATCAAATCCCACGGTAAGTTGAAGGATTAAACTCCCGATAAGTAAAAGTGATATCACACCGGCTCCGGCGATAATCGGTGTTTTGCTTTTTTCTGCTACCACTGGGACAGGAAGAATGTTTAATAAATTACATTGTCCGGACAGGAGAGCCTGATTTCTTTCTAGTAGCACTTGAGTTAGAGCAAGTTCCTCATAGTCATGTTCTAAGCCCCCTTCTAAAAAGCTCACCCCGTCGTCCGAGGTAAAATTCTGGTCATATTTTGGAAACGAATATATTTTTACCTCGGTGCTCTTGGTGTTGTATACAGAAAGTTTCCAGAAGAGCTCTTTTAGTTTATCTAAGTCCAGTTTACCTTGAAATTTTTCTGCAAAGGTGACGCCGGTAAGTTCGCTAAAAACCGCTGTTATCTCGTCTTGTCTTGGAAAGACAAACATGCTGGAGACCTCGGAATTTGTTTTTGCCAAAAGTAATCCAAGAGGGAAAATGCCCCCGATTTCCAAGTCCACAAGTCTGCCGACTTCTAATAGTGTGTCAAGAACAGGTTTTTTGATACCGACAAATTGATAAATAAACGGCGCAATTTTGTACTCGCTGATATACAGGTCCTCGGGATTTTCGTCCACCAGCCGTTCTTTAATTTGATTTTCCATTAGCTGGGCTTCCTGCTCTGGATTTGTCACTTGTTTATTGCCTGTCAAAAGAAATAATTCTGTAACTTCCGGTTCGAGGATAAAAAAGAGCGGTAGTTTAGGCAGGCTCTCGCCGTAATGCACCGCTAACATCCGTTTAAACTCTTTGGCAAATTCCTCCGGATCTATAATTTTAGAATGCGAACAAGCGGTTGGCAGAAGCTCTTCCGTCAAAAAGCGCCCGCTTCCCGTTCCGTCGTACAGTCCAACTTTTAAAGTACTGCCGCTTAAATGTAGATAATAACCGTTCACCGTT